>CAZUTB010000164.1:0-5093 GCA_964622905.1 uncultured Oscillospiraceae bacterium
ACGCCGAGCCTATCAGGCAATACAACGCCTATGTCGAAAAGCTGACGAAAAAGGTGCAGGATGAATTCAGCTATAAGGCGCTTACTATGATTATCAAGCTCGACCTGCCCGCGGAGTTCCCGTCCGCGCAGGCTAAGTAAAGGAGAGTGCGCATATGAAAATAAATAAGCTCATCCGCGCGCTGTCCGCAGCGCTTGCCCTGCTCCTTATCCTGCTTGCGCTTCCCGCCTTTGCGGATAAAGCCGAAACCACCGAAGCCGCAGCGCCCTTTGAGGCGGTTTACGACCGCGCGGGCGTCATCTCCGATGATACCAAGGCGCTTATCTCCGATATGAGCGACAGGCTTTTTGCGCAGACCGGCTGCAGAAGCTGTATTGTAACTTTGGACTTCCTTGACGGAAAGCATATAACCGATGTTGCAAAGGGACTTTTTTCAAGCCTCAGCCTTGGCGAAAACGACGTGCTGACAATAGTCTGCGTCGGCGAGTTCAGCTATACCGCATATGCGGGCATCAGCTTGCAGAAGAAGCTGGATTCCGGAAAGCTCGGGCAGCTTGTCGGGAGCAACCTCACCAATAAGCTTATGGCGCCCAAGGGCGCGGACGGGACTGCCCGCGATTATCCCTCCTCCGAGTACGACAGCGCTCTGCGCGCCTATGTTCCCAAGCTCTGCGACGCGGTATCCTCCGCGTTCGGCGGCAAAGCGAACTTTGCGGAGAGTATGCAGCCCACTGCAACGCCTGCGGCGGCTGTAACCACTCCTGCGCCCACCGAAAAAGAGGACGATTCCGCCGCGTACTCTGCGGACAACTGGCTCGACAGAATGATGACATGGGGCACAAGCGTTGCGAAGACCACCTCCGCGCCCTTTAATTACAACGAGAACGAGAAGAGCAGCGGAATGAAGGTTTCCTTCTGGCAGGTTATACTTCTGCTCGTCATCCTCCGCCTTGTTTTCGGCGGAAAGCACAAGGGCGGAAAGGGTCCTCACCGTCCAAGCGGCAGAGGCGGTCATCCGTACAGGTAAATAAATGTCAAACGCGTCCGAGGTTTTCCGCCTCGGGCGCGCTTGCGTCAGGGCGGGGGGAGGACTTTTAGCGGAATGCGCAAAGCACCGCGAATTATCCGCTCTTTACCCGCGAATGGCGAATGTGGTATAATCATAGCTCGGAATATGCGGCGATTCCGATGGGCAATAGTTATCGTATGCCGCAGAGGAGATTACTAATGCCTCTTCAATTCTGTCCGCTGTACAGCTCCTCGCAGGGCAACAGTGTATACGTAGGGACTGCGAAAACGCGAATAATTGTTGACGCGGGAAAGTCCGGAAAGTCAATTGTGAGCGCGCTGGAATTAATCCGCGTTTCTCCCGAAACCATCTGCGGAATATTCATAACGCACGAGCATATTGACCATATTCAGGGCGTTGGAATCCTTTCGCGGCGCTTCGGGCTTCCGGTTTACATCTGCGAAAAGACCTATTTTGCCTGCCGCGATAAGCTCGGAACGCTTCCGTCGGGTGTGCTCAGGCTTATTGAGCCGTCCGAGCCGCTGACTATCGGCGACCTTACCGTAACTCCGTTCCCGATTCCGCATGACGCGGCTCAGCCTGTCGGCTATCGCTTCGAGGCGGGCGAGGCGAGCGCGGTTATTGCAACGGATATCGGCAATGTTAATGAGCGCTGGCTCCGCTACGCAAGGGGCGCGAGCATAGCCCTGCTTGAAAGCAACCATAATGAGGAAATGCTCAAGCGAAACCCGAATTACTCGCCCGCGCTTAAGAAGCGCATACTCTCGCAGCACGGGCATCTTTCCAACGAGGCGAGCGCTCAGGCGCTTGTCGAGCTTGCGGGCGACGGGCTGAAAACGGTGATTCTGGGGCACTTAAGCCCCGAGAACAACACTCCCGAGCTTGCCTATCAGTGCGCGGTGGAGGCGCTCAGGAACGCGGGCTACAATACGCAGAAGGACGTGAGTGTTGAGCTTTCGTACCGCGACCATCCGGCGAGACTATATACGATATATTGATTGCTCTCTGCTCCGCGAAAAACGCTGAAAGGAATTTTGTGATATGCACCATGATCCACGAGTCATCTTCCCGCCTGCGGAGCTTAAGCGCCGAAACCACATTTCGTATCTGCTTACCCTGCTCTGCGCGATTATGCCGCTTCTGGTGCGCTTTTGCTGGCAGCCGCTGGTTATCGCTCTCCTTCCCGCCTCCTTTCGCATTGCTATGCTTGACAACACCTTTTATCAGGCGGCGAACGGAATCCTCGAGCTTCTTGTATACGGGCTTCCTGCCGCGCTCCTCTATATACTGCTGAAAAAGAAGGACGGGCTTTCCGCCACCGACCAGCCGCGCCTTGTGCCCTGCGTTGTGCTGCTGATAGCGGGCGTTGTGCTCGCCTACGAGCTTACCTTTATTACCGATATATGGTACACGATAACCGAAGCCCTCGGGCTTAAGGATTATTCTTCGCAGTCCTTGCAGCCAAACAGCGATGAAGCATGGCTTGTGCTTTTCATCAGCTCATCGTTTGCCGCGCCTGTCTGCGAGGAGCTGCTTTTCCGCGGCGCAATCTTCGGGCATATCAGAAAATATCTCAAGCCTGCCGTTTCCGTTCCGCTCTGCACCCTTGGGTTTGTTTTGCTGCACGGCTCTTTGGTAGGGCTTCCCGCGCACATCTGCGTAGGGCTTATTCTCACGCTTATAATGCTCAGGAGCGAGAACATACTGTATACAATTTTGCTGCATTTTTCCTATAATTTCACCGTCACCTCCATTGCGCGCAGATACAGCCCCGAGGCTGTAAGCGTCGTAGAAGAAACCGCGACGCAGTATACGGCGGGGCAGCTCCTTGCCGCGAATCTTCCTACAATCCTCCTGCTTGGGCTTATTCTGTGGTTCCTTCTGAGGCTTTTGTTCAAGCTCTTTCCCGAGTATAAGGACAAGCCGCGCCAAATCGCGCCCTCGGAGCGCACCGTGCTTATCGTCCTTTGCTGCGCAGCGCCCGCGGTGTTCCTGCTTGCATATTTCGGGGTGAGCCTCTGATGCGCCTTACTATCGCCTGCGTCGGCAAGCTTCGCGAGCAGGGCTATGCCCTCGCCGCAGGTGAGTATGTAAAGCGGCTTTCGCGCTTCGGCGGAGTTGAGATAGCGGAGTGTCAGGATTTGCCCGAGCCGCAGCAGCCCTCGGAGGCGCTGGAAAAGCAGGTTATGGCAAAGGAGGGCGAAGCGCTGCTGAAAAGCATAGCGCCGTCCGACCATGTGATAGCAATGGCGATAGGCGGGAAGCAGTATTCGTCGGAGGAGTTCGCGCAGAAGCTTTCGGGCTTTGCCCTGCGCGGAGAAAAGCGAGTGGTGTTCCTGATAGGAGGAAGCCTCGGGCTTTCCGAGGAAGCGCTTGCGCGCGCCGACGAGCGAATTTCCCTCTCGAAAATGACCTTCCCGCACCAGCTTGCGCGCGTTGTGCTGCTTGAGCAAATTTACCGCGCGGAGAAAATTCTGCATAACGAGAGATACCACAAGTAACAAGCGGCAAGCAGCCTGCCAAAGCTCTGACGTTCTCTGTTTGGAGCAATGAAGGTGCAGTCGCTTTATAGAAATCCGCTTTGAGCGGCTTTGCTGCCGCTTGTCAAAAAGCTCCTTAACAAGCTACTGCGAAGCCAAACACGGCTTCGCAGTTTATACTTATTATGATATAACATTATCCGGCTTAGTTTATTGCTGCTGTAAGCAGCTGTTCCGCTTATTCTCCTATGTACTTCTCATATAAATAGAACACCTTATCGCCCGAGATTTCCGGAACAGGCTCGCATTCGCCGCAGCGGACGTAGCCCTCGCTCTCATAAAGGTGGATTGCGGGCGGGTTACAGCGCCTTACATTCAGGCGAAGCGCGAGCTTTCCGCTCTCCCGCGCGGCGTTTTCCGCAAAGCGCAGAAGGGTTCTTCCCGCGTGGCGACCCTTCAGGCGCGGCGAAGCGCTGACGGTATGCACGCTCATTATCTTATCGTCGGGTAAAATATGCGGCCAATTTTCGCCGCCCCACATCGCGCTGTTGTCAACGCCCCAGAACGCGATTACGCCCATGATTTCGCCCTTATCGCGCAGGAGATACGTCACCTTGCGCGAAAGAATCTCGGCAATATAGTCCCTGTCCGGATAAAAATCGACAGACCATGCGGCGTAGTTGATTCCCTCGCGGTTCATGTCGTCAATCGCCGCGCGGAAATAGTCCATTATTGCGTCAAGCTCCTCCGCGCGCGCAAGAGAAATCTCAAAAGCCTCGTCCATTATTCTTCCTCCGAAATTAGCTCACAGCCCGAGAACAGCAGAAATTCGCCCTCGGACACATTAAAGGTAACGGTTTCATCCGTAAACATACGGAAGCTTAAGGCGCGCGCCTCTGTTCCGCGCGGCGCTGAGTAAACCGTGTATGCGCCCAGCGCTCCCGTGAGCCGAAGCGTCACGCTCCCGACGGGGAAATGCCTTCCCGCCTCGTACATTCCCGCGCCCAGCGGCTTGCTTTCGGAAAGCGTCGGAAGCGCCGCGAGCGGGTATGGAACGGCATATGCCTCCGTCAGCGTTAGCCTCTGTCCGTCCGAAACCATAATTATCTCAAAGGTTCCGAGAACGCTGTACACGTCCGCAAAGCCGTCCGCCTCTATAAGATATGAGGAAAGCGCTTCCTTTCCGTAAAACACGTATTCGCCCGCCTTGATTTCGTCCCCGACAGTGTATTTTCCGGCGGGAATCTCAGTCATGCGGCTTCTCAGCTCCGCGTCGATGTCGTCCCGAAGCCGGATAAGCTCATCATCGCTCATTTTGTCAAGCGGAAGCCCCTCCGCCGCAGAGACCCCGAGGGCAAGCATTATAAACAGCGCCAGTATCGCCGCGACAGCCTTTTTCACCGTTATCACTTCCCGCCTTTATTTCTGCTCACATAATACCGCATACAAAGCTTCATTGTCAATTTCGATGCGCTCCGCTTTCGGAGCAAATGCGCTGTGCTTGCTTGCTCCAGTTTTTACTGTTCGGCTGCGCCTCACGGTCGTAAAAGCTGCAAGGAAGCGGGATAGATACCGCTCCTCGG
>CAZUTB010000165.1:0-5090 GCA_964622905.1 uncultured Oscillospiraceae bacterium
GTAATCGTTCCGACGCCCGTAACCTCAATTCGCGCAACGCTGCCAAGCCCAAGCGTGCCCGCGAGCGTTTCGCCGGAAACGGTGTCCGTTCCCGCATAGCTGACGCGCTGGAACGCGCGGGTCTTTCCGCTCACGTCTGCGCAGACGAACGCGCCCTTCATTCCGCTCACGGCGAATATTTCGCCGCCGTTTTCAACGGTGTTGCTTATAATGCTTCCCTTTGAGAGGGAAGGCTCGTCGGTGTAATCGTCAACCGTTCCGAGGCTTTCGCCCTTAAGGCTCGCGGCGGAAAAATCGCTTTTCAGCATTCTGTAAGCCTTGCCGTCAACTATAACGAGCGGGAAATTCGCTCCGCTGCTCTTTTCCCATACGCCCGTGTAGCCGCTGGTTTTGGTAGAGCCTATCGTCACGCTTCCGCGCACAAGGTCGGCAGCCGCGGTGAGCGCGGTGTCGCCAAGGCCTCCCGCCGCCTGCTGAGCAAGCACGGTTTCCTCGGGCACATTTTTAGGCTTCAGCGCCATAGGCAGAACTACGGCGCAGCAGATTATTACAATAGCGGCAAAGGACAGTGCAGGCGCGAACCGCGCTATCGCAGGGCGCTCCCTCTTATTATTTCCCTTTTGCGCTTGGGCGGCAAGAATGCGCCCCTTAAGCTCCGCAGTAGGCTTTAACCCGTCAAGGGAATAGTCCATTATTTGCTTGAAATCCTCGGGCTTCATTCCTCTCCGCCTCCTTTCATTATATCCTCCAGCTTTTTTCTTCCCCTCGAAAGACGGCTGGAAATCGTCCCTTCGGGAAGAGCGAGAATCTGCGCCATTTCCGCGATTCCGTAGCCCTGATAGTAATGCAGATAAATTACCTCCTTGAAGCCTGCGGGAAGCTTCGCTATCGCCTGCATAATCTCGGTTCTGTCATCCATCTGCTTAATATCGTCGGGCGCGGGGAAAAGCTCGAACGCGGGGCTTCCAAGCACCACGCGCTTAGCCCATGCCGCTCTCCACAAATCGCGGCAGCGGTTCAGTGCAACCTTCAAAAGCCAAGCCTTTTCGCGCCCCTGCTGAATAACGGGAGTATTCGTAAGTAGTCTGACGAATACGTCCTGACAGACATCCTCCGCCTTTTGCCTGTCGCCGAGGTAGAAATAGCTTACCCTCAGCACATCCTGCGCATACTTTTCGTACATTTCCTCAAAGGTAAGCGCGGTAGGCGCGGAAGCATCTCCGGCGTCGGGAAAATCGCTTATCACAGCGCTCTTTCCCGTATCCTGCTGCTCTAACATATAACGGTACCACCCTCCCAATTCTTGCAGTAGTTCCCGCAAAAGGCATTAAATAAGTGTTACATATTGCGAAGAAAATGACAAAATTGCCGCTTTACGGGTTCAGAAAGGTCAGCTTATAGTCTATTGAGTCCGTGAGCGCCTTGAAGCAAGCCGAGATTATGTTGGGGCTTACTCCGATGGTAGACCACACGCGCTCGCCATCCGTTGTTTCAATCTGCACCCTTACGGTGCTTGCCGTTCCGCCCGAGTCGATAACGCGCACCTTGAAATCCGAAAGCCGCATTTTCTCAAGGCAGGGATAAAAGACGGAAAGTGCCTTTCTCAGGGCGTTGTCAAGCGCGTTTACCGGTCCGTCGCCCTCGGCGGCGTTTATCTCCTCGCTGTCCCCGACCTTAACCTTTATGTGCGCCATGGCGTTGCGCGCGTCCGTCGCCTTTTCGCAAAGCACATGGAAGTCCAGAACCTCATAGAAGGACTTCCTGCGCCCAAGCGCTTTCAGCGCGAGCAGCTCAAAGCTGCCCTCGGCGGTTTCATAGCGGTAGCCCTCCGCCGCCTTTTTCTTGAGCGCGGTCATAACCCTGTCCATCTCGGGGCTGTCGCGCTTTATATCGGGCGCGGCATATGCAAGTCGCGTCAGCACGGCGCTCCGCCCGCTCTGGTCGCTTATGAGCAGCCTGCGGGAGTTGCCTACCGCTTTGGGGTTTATATGCTCAAAGCTCCTGTCGTTCTTGAGCATAGCGTCAATATGCGTCCCGCCCTTATGCGCAAACGCGGACGAGCCTACATAGGGCGCGCGGCTCTGCTGAGTGAAATTGCATATTTCGGAAACCGTTCTCGAAAGGCGCGTCAGCTCCGAAAGATACCTTTCAGCCTGCATATTATAACCCATTTTGAGAATCAGGTTCGGCAAAAGCGTACATAAATCCGCGTTGCCGCATCTTTCGCCCATCCCGCCAACTGTTCCCTGAACCTGAACAGCGCCCGCGCCGACTGCCGCCATGGAAACCGCCGCCGCGATTCCCGCGTCGTTATGCGCATGAATCGAAACCATGCCCGGGAATTCGGCGCATACGCGCCCCGTCAGCTCCGCGGCATAGTCAAAGAGCGTTCCGCCGTTGGTATCGCAGAGCGTCAGAATCTCCGCGCCGCCGTCCGCCGCGGCTCTCAGGCATTTGAAGGAGTATTCCTTGTTCTCCCTGGCTCCGTCAAAAAAATGCTCCGCGTCAAAGAAGACGCGCTTTCCGCTCTTTGCAAGATAACGGACGGAGGCGGCAATCATCCGTAGGTTTTCCTCCGGAGTGGTCTGCAATACGTTCTTTACCTGCCATTCGCTCGCCTTGCCGAAAACGGAAACAACGGGCGCGGGAGAGGCGGCGCAGGCGCGGAGATTCTCATCGCTTTCAGGCTGGCAATTCGGGTGGCAGGTTGCGGAAAACGCGCACAAAACCGCGTTCTGAAGCGGCGCTTCTTCCTTTACAAGCTCGTAAAAGCGCGCGTCCGTTTCGCTTCCCGCGGGCATTCCCGCTTCTATATAATCTATCCCAAGGCGGTCGAGAACGCGCATAACCCTTATCTTGTCCTGCGCGCGAAGGGACATTCCGCCGCTCTGCGCTCCGTCGCGGAGCGTAGTATCCAAAGCGTAAAGCCGCATTCCCGAGCCTCCCTTCCGAAACCGCGAAATTCGTGTATACATACTTATTATAACACAGCAAAACGGAAACGCAAAGATTAGAGGGGCGGGCGGATATGAGATTGTCCGTGTTTTCGGCTTCAGCGGCTTCCGAGTCGTGTCATGGAGGGCTGATGATTGATAAATAAATCACGAAAATTACGAAACAAGCTTTTTCTCCGCTAAATCCATCCGAATAGCGAAGGAAAATGTATTAGAGAATAGTGGCGGGAGAAAGCCGTTCGTGATATAATGAACCAGCAAGCGTATTTTTCGCTTGCGAAAGCTTTCCCTGAATAATTTCCCCAGAGGAATGACGTTAATGAAGAACGGTGCCGAGTGGAAAACAATCCATATGGCAAACAGCGAGCAGGCGGCTAAGCGGGCGGAGGAAATACTGACCCGCGAGGGCGTGCTTGTGCGCCTTACGCCGGTTTACCGCGGCGTTTCCGGGGAGGATAATTACTACGAGGTTCGCGTTCTTCCCGCCGAGGCGGAGGAGGCGCGGGTTCTGCTATTGGACAACGGCATTGTCTGACAAGGAGAGGATTTTATGAAAAAGATTGGCGTATTGACCAGCGGCGGCGATAGCCCCGGAATGAATTCCGCGGTTGTTGCCATTGCAAGAGCCGCCGCCGCGGCTCAGATGCCCCTGGTCGGCGTAAAGCGCGGCTATAACGGGCTTCTGCGCAAGAGCAAGAATATAAAGGACGATTTGCTTGAGCTGGACTTGGATACGGTGCTTGACATCGCAGACCTGCCCGGCACTTATCTGCGCACCGCGCGCTGCAAGGAATTCATAGACCCCGCCGTTCGCCAGATTGCCGTAAACACTCTTAACGAGATGGACATCGGCGGTCTTGTGGTTATCGGCGGCGATGGAAGCTTTCAGGGCGCAATGCGCCTCTGCGAGATGGGAATTCCCTGCATCGGAATCCCCGGAACCATTGATAATGACCTTGCCTATACCGAAATGACCCTTGGCTACGACACCGCCGTCAACGTATGCGTAGAGGCTGTCCGCGCAATCCGCGCAACCAGCCGCAGCCATGACAGACCTGCCGTTGTCGAGGTTATGGGCAGGCATTGCGGCGATATCGCCCTTACCACCGCGGTCGCAACGGGCGCAGAGCAGGTGCTTGTTCCCGAGATGCCGTGGTCGGTTGAGGAGGTTGCCACCCGCCTTAACGACCTTGTTGCGCACGGAAACACCCGCTCCACCGTAATGGTTGCCGAGGGCTGCTGGGAAAGCATGAAGCCCTTCGACCTCTACGGCTATCTTGCGCCCCTCGGCGTTACGGTTTACCCGGGCGAAACTATGGATGCGCATAACCTGGCGCGCGTTCTGCGCCTTATGTGCTCCGTTGAGTCCCGCGCAACCGTGCTTGGCTATACTCAGCGCGGAGCCAGCCCGAACGCGCGCGACAGCGCCTTTGCCTTTGAAGCGGGCTATCTTGCGGTTCAGCTGCTCTGCAAGGGAATCAGCAATCAGGTTATCGGCGTTCGCAACGGCAGAACCTTCTATATGCCCATCGACGACGCGCTCAAGGAAAAGCGCGCGTTCAACGCCGAGCTTTACAATATTGTAAACGCGCTATAACGCGCAGCTGACGCTGCGCGTTCGGAGCAAATGCGCGTTGCTTATTTGCTCCGTTTTCCGGCTTTTACTGTTTGGCTGCGCCTCACGGTCGTAAAAGCTGCAAGGAAGCGTTTTCTACAAAACGCTCCTCGTGGCGGCAGAGCTGACAGCTGCGGTACTTAATTAAGGGGTGCCCCCTTAATAATCCCCTTGAATTATGGTGTGATTAATTTGTGGGAATTGAGATATAGTATACTTCGCTTTCGCCGCGTGTCTGCTAAGGCAGACGTGCGGCGAGTTTTCGTTATTTTACTGTTCGGAATAAACCTCACGTTCATAAAATGATGTACCGTAGGGAGAGCGGCGTTCGCTCGCCGTTCCCATGCCTTGTTTTACGTGCAGCAGGGCGGGAAAACACAGTTTTCCGTTGCGGGTAACGGAGGGATTTTAATGATTCTAGTCACCGCAAGCATAACGACTTTCGCGAATGGTTCGGGCAGATATAGAATGTTTAGTGTAGTAACATGGTTTACAGTTTGTTCGAGCACATGGTTTACAGT
>CAZUTB010000166.1:0-5083 GCA_964622905.1 uncultured Oscillospiraceae bacterium
ATATCCGCCGCCTCGTACATACTCGGGGATATGGTCTGGAGTCCGGAGAGGAATACGATAATCTGGATGCCGCTTGCCATTACGATGTCATAGACCTTGTTGATTATGTCGAAAACCACCGAGAACGCGCGGGTTCCGATGCCCGAAAGCCTCAGGATATCCTCCAGCGTACCGGTCAGGTTTACGCCCGTTTCGTTGACGACCGTGTTGATGGACTGCATCAAATCGTTATTGGTTTCAAGCCCGAACAGAACGCCCGAGGACAGGATAACCGGAAGGAAGAACACAGCCCTAACAAACGCGCGGCCCTTGAACTTCTGATTGAGGAAAACCGCGATAACGAAGCTCAGAACAAGCGTTGCTATGGAGTTTATCGCCATCGTTCCTATCGCTTCCACAAGGAAGCGGTTGAAGTCCGGATCGCCCGTAAACGCAAAGGTGTAGTTCTGCAGTCCGATGAAGGTTTCCGTAAAGCCGGAAAGTCCCGGGGTTACGGTTTCAAAGCTGAAAATGAGCGATTGAATCATCGGCTTGAGCATGAACAGCAGAAAGCCGATAACAAACGGGAGAATGAACATATATCCCGTTACGGCATTCTTTGAACGCATACTGCGCAAACGCTTCGTCTTTGCCATATTAGCGCCCTCCCTTTACGGTATAGCTGCGCGCCGGCACGGTTATGCCGTCTGCCGAATATGGCGCATCGCCGTAGTTTACATAAACGCAAGCGCCGTTTTCATAGCGGGTAACCGAAACCTTTTCGGTAATGCGCTCATGCCCTACCATCCTGATATTGCCAAGCCCGCTCATAGCCGTCTGATACTCTGTTGCAAGCTCTACCGCGAAATCGCCCCACTCCGAATAGCTCGAAGCGAAGTAGCCGGAATAATAGCTGTCCTGCAAAATGCGAGCGCCCTCCGACATGAGCGAGAAGTTCAAGCCCGCTCCGTACTCGGCAGCCTTGAGAAGCTGAGTTTTATAATCCCCGGAAAGGTTTATAGTGCTTCCGGTGTACTCAAGAAGTCCGTGCAGAGCAATCTGATAGAAGGGAATCTGGCTGTCCACGATTGAATACGAGCCGCCAGACAAATCCATCTCGGTAACGAGGTCGGTATTCGTAAGCGCGTAGTCCATTCCAAGCTTTGTTCCTACCTTAAGCCCCTTCTCCTCCGCAGACGCCATGATATCAAGCTGAAGCTGCTTGCTCGTTTCGCGCGATACGAATTCCTTGGGATTGTAATCGGCGGAAAGGATAGAGCCGACATCGCGGAACATTACGCCCTCCGCGCCCAATTCTTCAAGCTTATTGATGAGGTTCTGCGCGCACATCTGCATATAATCGGGCTTTACAAGATAGAACGAGTCATACCACTTCATCGGGGTATACCAGATGGTGGAATACGGATAGAGCAGAATCTTATCGCGTGTCGTGAACTTTGCCGCGTCGCGGAAGGCGATGAAGCCGTCAAACAAATCGCTGTCGTAAGCAAACTCGACCGCTCCGTCAAGATAGAGCGAAACGCCCTTATCCTTGGCGCTTTGAATCAGCTTCTTAAGCTCCGTCTCTCCGCCCAAGCTGCCAACGGTATGAACGCCGGTGAGAACCTTCTGCTTAAGCCCGCCGTTCGACCAGCCGGTGTAAACCAGCTTGAGATTGCGGATTCCGCTTTCAAGGAGCGAATTCATCATCTCTGTTCCCTGACTGAAGGTGGTCATCGGGATTTCAACCTTCTGCGGAAGTCCGGCGCGCTGCTCCGTTTTGTCAATAGCGCCAAGAACCTCGATGCTTACCGGCATATCCGTGTTTTCAAGAGTAGTCAGAGAAGGATAGCGCTTTATAAGATAATCGCGGTAAACGGAAGCCATTTCGGAATAATCGTTGGTATTAAGGAAGCGATAGCGCTGAACAATGCTTCCCTCGGGAATGTTCTGCTCGTAGATGTATACGCGGTTATTGGACTTTGCGGATACATCGTACTGGTCGCTGTGAAGCACGATATAGCGGGCAAAGCAGGTGTTATAGCTGTTGATATTGGCTCTGCCGCTGATATCGGCGCTGATTCCCGCATAGGAGGAGTTGCCCTCGAGAATGCAGAGGAAGGAATCCTCGCCGTCCGTCATTGCGTAGAGCGGGAAGGTGCAGCGGGTTTCATTTACAGCCTGACGGCGCTCGGAGCCCCAGTCCCAGCCGTACATATTCGCATAATAGCTATTCTGCGAAATCTTACCGTTGTTGTAGTTGATAACAGCGCCGCCGCCGTCCGGAACTATCATATAGCCCGCATCCGCCGTGGAGGTCGCGCCAAGCGCGGGAAGCACGGAGATATAGGTCATGGGATAATCGCTGTAGCAGCGGAGGTCCTCATACGGCACTTCAACAACAAGGTCGCCGTCCTCGATGCGGTAGATTATGGAGGCGTTGAACACCGCCGTCTTAGCCGCCTTAGTATCCGCGATGTATTCAAGGTCCTTATAGTAATCATCCGCGGTATAGCCGACTGCCTTGAAATAGGATTGCAGCTTTTCCTTTACATGGTCCGCAACTCCGTCGCGAACGATGTACATTTTCGTTCCTTCCTTGAGCGCGGGATACTTGGCCTCCAGAGCCGCTACATCGTCGCTAGCCTTATACTTTTCGGGATTGTAAAGGCGGTAGCTGTCCGTAACCTTGCGCTTTTCGGACTTGGTCATGGTGGCGGTCAGCTCATCCATGCGCGCCTCGGAAACTGCATAGGGGAAGTAATAGGTCTTATTAACCTTGCCTATCGTATACCTTACCTTTATTGCGTTATCATCAATGCGCTCGATGTCATAAACACCGTTCAGAACGCTGTAGGTATAGTTATTGAAGTTGGTAACAATGCCGTCCGTCATGGAATAGCTGACGATAAGCGTCGAGCTGAGCCTTTCCTTTTCGGACTTCAGGGCAATCGCGTCCGACTCAACATCCTCCGGGTTTGAGCGCCACACATGGCCGGAGGTCTTGTCGGTAACGGTGAACTGCGTAGTAGTCGGGTCAAGGGCAAAGAGCAGCTTATCGCTTTCAATTGTCATTTCCTTGCCGTCACCGGAATAGGCAAAGTATTCGGGATCTTCCTCCTCAACGTCTTCCTTAACCGAATAGATAGGAACAAAGACGAAGATTACGAGCGCGGCGATAAGCGCAAGGGAAATCAGCCACGGGAGAAGGCGGAGAAATACCGGTTTCTTTTTATTCATACGCGCTCCTCCTAGAATAGCCTGAACACGATTTCGCGGTACAGTGATACGAAATAGCTGACGGCATCGCTGATGAGGCTGAGGAACAGCAGCAGCAGGAAGATGATGACCAGCATTCCGAACACAGACATAATCGTGAACAGCAGAGTTTTTCCGAGTGTGTAATCATGCACCTGCATCATCATAACGATGAGGAGGTAGGCTGCCCATATCAGCGAAAGCGCCGCAAAGACGTAGTAGAACGCGCCTTCCTCGGTGGTAATCATATTGCTGAGGAGGATAAGCGGCAGCTGAATGAGCGGATACGGAAGGAACGCATAGGAGGTTCCGATGTAGATGTCCTTAAAAGTTCCCTTGCCGTCAAAAAGCGTTGTCCAGCACCAGTTAGCCGTTACAAAAACGATGATGGGCAAAAGGAGGGACAGGCACTCCTGAAACACGTTTACATATTCCCAGTTAACGGATATGAACTGGAAGTTCGTGAATTCAAGGGTGAGGATTCTGGTCAGCAAAACCAGAATCATTATGGTGTTCGCCGCCGCCATAGTTCCGCGCTTTTCGTGCGTCAAATCCCAGAAGCCGTCAAACGGATGGAAGAGGCAGTAGAACCCGAAGCGAAGGGATGCGCCGTAGCGCGACCACCAAGCCTTATTCAGTATTGCGGGGCGCTTTGTTGACACTGCTGTCATAATTTACTCACCTCCGCTTTAATCTTCTTAACCTTGCCGACAGCCAGCGGTATGATGAGCGCCGCGGCAACCAGCGTGAATATCCACACTATGTTCTGCTCAACCCATTCCTTTCGGTACAATCGGAATGCCTCGCCGTAGTTTTTCCAGTCGCGCGGATACTTGAAGTATTCCATCGCTTCTGCGTATTTCTCCTGCCGGAGGAGCGAGCGCCCGATTCCGATATAGGCTTGGTCATAGTTGCCGTTAAGCTTTAAGACCTCGCGCCAGGTATCCGCAGAAGCGTCGTACTCGCCGCGGAGGTACTGCTCGTTTGCGGTATAGATGAGGTCGCAGTACTCGGTGGTGGTAAATACCGTAACGCTGCACTCTATTGAGTCAAGCACCAAAAGGTCGTTGTTCATATGGTCGATGGCAACCGCGTTGAGGAAGTAGCCGTCGCTGTTGCCCGCTCCGCCGAATGCCCAGAACATTACCCCGCGAGTGTCATAGCCGAAAAGCCTTCCGCGCGTCTTGTCAAGCGCGATGTAGGTTTCGTTATCCAGAACCGTTATATCAATTAGGCGGCTCGGTCCTGAAATATCGGAAAGGTCCGACCAGTCAAGGTCGCCGATAGGGGGCTGACGGGAATTTGACTTAACGAGAATATCGTTTCCTATTGCATTTAGCTTTCTTATCGGCTTTGCAATATCGCTTATCAGCTCGCCCTCGTCAAAGGTTGCGGTTACGGCGTAGATGAAGCCCTTCTTATCCATATAAATGTTGTCATACTCGGTAGGGACGAAGGACTCCTGCTTTGCGCGCTGCTCCTTTGTCGAGAACAGCTTCCACATATAGTCAATCATGTCGAACTTAACCTTGTTTGCGCCGATGTAGCCGGTGAAGGTTCCGTCAGCCTCGTACTTGATTAAGCCCTTATTTACGTTCTTGCACAGCGCGAACACTCTGCCGGATACGTCAACCACCAGCTTTGCGGGCAGGTAGCTGAGCTTCTGGTCAAAGGTTTCGTCGGTGGGCTTTCCGTAGCTGCGAATGAAATTGCAGTCCTTATCCATCATCACGATACGGTTGTTGTTGGTATCGCAGACGTACATATTCCCCTTGGCGTCAACGAAAATATCCTGCGGGGTCTGGAAGTTTTCCGGCTCGCCGCCGATAACCTTGTCGATTATCCT
>CAZUTB010000167.1:0-5083 GCA_964622905.1 uncultured Oscillospiraceae bacterium
TAAGGGACGGAGAGCAGAAGGGCTACGCCGAAACGCTCTACCATCGCCGCCGCTTCCTTCCGGAGCTTACCGAGGGCAAGGGCGCTACGCGAGCGTTCGGCGAAAGAATAGCAATGAACACCCCCGTTCAGGGAACCGCTGCCGATATTATCAAGCTGGCGATGGTCAAGGTCTGTAAGGCGCTTGAAAAAGAGAAGATGCGCTCGCGCCTTGTTTTGCAGGTTCACGATGAGCTGATTCTGGAGTGCCCGCCCGAGGAAACGGAGAAGGCGCGTGATTTGCTTAAGAGGGAAATGGAGAGCGTAACGGAGCTTTCCGTTCCGCTTGTCGCGGAGGTTTCCTTCGGGAAGAGCTGGTATGAAACAAAATAAGCGCGATAATCGTTTGCTCTGTATGCGTCCCTATATCGTTGCAGTAACAGGCTCGATAGCAAGCGGCAAAAGCACGGTATGCGGAATGCTGAAGACCTTAGGTGAAACCGTTGTGGACGCGGACGGAATTTCGCATCTGCTTACGATGAGCGGCGGAGCGGCTCTGCCCCTTATCAAAAGGGAGTTCGGCGAAGGCGTTTTCCTTACGGACGGAAGCCTTTCGAGGAAAGCGCTCGGGGCAGTCGTTTTCGGAAATGAGGAAAAGCGGCGCGCGCTGGAGGGAATCCTTCATCCGCTTATCCGTTCGGAAATGGAAAGAGAAATTGCCGAGGCGGGAAAAACGCGCAGAATCGTTTTCCTTGACGTTCCTCTCCTTTATGAAAGCGGCTTTGATAAGATGGCTGAGGAGGTCTGGTGCGTTTATCTTGGGGAGCGGGAGCAGCTGCGGCGGCTTACTCTTCGCGACAATATCTCCGAGGCTGACGCGCTCCTTCGCATAAAAAGTCAGATGCCCGCAAAGGAAAAGATGGAAAGAGCGGACAGGGTTATCAGGACGGATTACGGCTTTGACGAAACGGAAAAGCAGACGAGGGCGCTTTTGAGCGCTCTCTATACGGAACTGGAGGCAGCTGATGAGCACAGCACCGACACCAAGAAGAAGACGGACAGCGCAGAGCGAGCTTGAGGCGGGAATGCGCCGCGCAAAGGAGCAGAGCGCGGAGGCAAGCGGCGCCGCCGTTTACGGTGAAACAGAAAGTTATGATAAGGGCGCAGGGGAGAGCTTTCCCGCGCCTGTGGTGACAACCGAAAAAGCTGCCCCCGCGCGAAGGAAAAAGCGCAAGGCGATAACGGGCGGAATGATTGCCGCGCTTGTCGCCGCCGTTGTCCTTCTTGGCGGGCTTATCGGCGCTTCGCTGGGCTTTTCGGGCTATGCCGCCTCGCTGCACAAGGAAAGCCAGAGCGCCTATCAGAAGCTGATGCGCGCCTATCCGCTCAAGTATCGCGAGCTTATTGAAAAGTATGCGGCGCAGTACGGGATTAACCCCGCCTTTGTAAGCGCAATAGTGCTATGCGAAAGCAGCTTCCGTCCCGAGGCGGAGAGCAGCGTCGGCGCGCGCGGGCTTATGCAGGTTATGGAAAATACCGCGTCGTGGATTGCCGAAAGCTTCCCCGATATTTACCCGTATTCCTTTGATTTGATGTACGACCCCGAAACGAATATCCGCTTCGGCTGCTGGTATCTCAAGTATCTTTCGGATAAATTCTCGGGCGACCCCGTAAAGGTTATAAGCGCCTATCATGCGGGCGCGGGCAATGTCGCCGCTTGGCTTTCCAATGAAAAGTATTCGGACGGGCAGACGCTGAAGATTGAGAATATACCAATGGAAAATACAAAATCGTATGTGCGGAAGGTGACAAAGGCTTATGGAATATATCAGGTGTACTATTTCGGCGAGAATCCGCAGGCGCTTGATGATTCGCTCTAAGCGCCTGTTTTCCGCGCTTTGCGCGCTTGCGCTGCTTTTCGCGGCGCTTCCGGCTTTCGCCGCCTCGGGAACGCTTACGGAGAAAACCACCGAGCTTACCCTGGGCGCAGTTTCCAGCAAAACCACGGAGCTTTACCCCCTTGACATCAAGGAGAGGGACATCGGCGCTATACTGAACCTCGTTTATGACAGCCTTATCACCATTGACGACGATTATATGATTCAGCCGAACCTTGCCGAAAGCTGGACGGTTTCCGCCAATGGCAAAACGTGGAAATTTCAGATAAAGAGCGACGTTATGTTTTCGGATGGGCAGCTGCTCACCGCCTATGACTGCGCCGCAACGATAAACAGGATTCTGGAAATGTCGAGCGATGAGAGCGGCGCAAGCCTCGGAACGTATTCCACGCTGCACTGGTACATCACCTCCGCGGCGGCGGATGATGACAGAACGCTTGTTATAAAGGCGAACCGCCCGTATTACGGCTTGCTTTACTCGCTTACCTTCCCCATTCTCCAGCAGTCGCAGGTCTATAACGCCTCGCCTGTCGGAACGGGTCCGTATGTAGTTTACAACTTTTCGCCGGGAGAGTTCCTTTGGCTCAATCAGAATGAAAGCTATTGGAAGCAGAAGCCGCAGATACGCGAGATAATGTTCATGTTCTCGGTGAATAATAAGGTTATGATGTCGGATTATGAGTACAGCCGCCTTGACGGAGTTGCAACGCGCTCCATTGCCGCCAGCCAGTATCAGTCCGGAAAGAACGCGTTTTCATTGAGCTATCGTACTCAGCAGCTTGAAACGCTTCTGATAAACTGCCGCCAAAGCACTTATAATCTGGGCAGCGCCAATATGCGCAGGGCTATTCGCGCGGCGATAAATATTGATACCATCGCAAATCAGGTTTACATGAAAATGGCGCTTCGGACGGATACACCCTTCCCGTCGGGAACGTGGATGTATAAGGACAGCGATGAGTACGGCTATAATATCGAGCTTGCGAATCAGCTGCTTGACGATGAGGGCTGGATTGACAGCAATAACGACGGCTACCGCGATAAAACGATAGACGGAAAGCTGACAACGCTCTCTCTGCGCCTTTTCTATTATGAAGAGCCGAATAACTCGGTAAGGGCTGAAACGGCGGATATCATTGCCGCGCAGCTTGCGCAGGTCGGGATTCAGGCGAAGATACAGATGTATACTTTTGCCAATATGAAGGAAAAGCTCAAGGCGAATTCCTTCGACCTCGCGCTCGTTGCGTATAATATGGACACCGTTCCCGACCCGGGCTTTTTCCTGCTCTCGGGCAATGCGGAAAACTACGGACGCTACCGCAGCGAAACCATGTCGAACCTTATAAAGCAGCTTCGCGCCGCAAGCGATTTCTCAAGCTATCAGCTTTGCCTTTACGATATTCAGGATTATTTTGCGCAGGAATGCCCGTTCATCTGCCTTTACTACCGCCGCGGAATGATTCTGACCCGCTTCCTCTTCACCGACGCGCGCGACATCCGCGAATCGGAGCTTTACAAGGGCATAAGCACCTGGACGGATTGACGGGAATGGCTCACGAGCGCTCTCTATAAACGCACGAACTACTGCGAATACCTAACCAATCATGCTCGGCTGACTCGTCTGTAACAATTTCGTAATCTCACTGAAAATTGCGGTACATTGTGGCGTAAATATTCAGTGAAAACAAAAGAACGCGGGAAAGCGATATTGCTTTCCGCGTTCTTTGTTGCTGTACTGCCTGCTGGCTGAAATAAAAATGGCTTGATTTACATAACAGAATTGTCCAGCAGGAATTCTATAAGCCCAATGTTCAGGATGCCGTTATCATCATACCAACGCTTCCCGATATCTTTACGGACTATGATTTTCGGGAATGAATCGTCGGTTAGTGAAAACGGACGAGTTTCACTTATGCGCTTTTCCTCGGTTTCTATTGCGTATGCTGATTGGATATATGTTCTTTTTCCGCCGCCGTTTGCAATGAAATCAATCTCACGCGCAACTTTAGATGAACTGCTGCTTTGATTTGGCTCCCGTGAATAGACCACGCCGACATCCACGGCAAAGCCACGCACAATTAACTCGTTGTAAAGAATATTTTCCATGATATGTGTCATTTCCTGCTGACGAAATCCGATTCGAGCGTTCCGTAAGCCGATATCCTCGCAATAATATTTGCAAGGCGAGTCAAAGTAGGCTTTACCCTTCACATCGTAACGCTTGCTTTCGGAAAAAAGAAAAGCGTCAGATAAGTGACCGATGTATGCTTTGATGGTATTCTGTGAAATGGAAACGCGTTCCCGCGATTTAAGTGTATCTGTAATTTTGGTTGGGTTAGTCAATGAACCTATTGACGAGCAGAGCAAATCAAGCACCTGCGACAGAATATCCTCGCGCTCAATGTGCTTGCGCTCTACTATATCTTTGATATAGACCTCGCTGAACAGTGAAGTTAGATAGTTCATTTTTGCTGTATCGTTCGGTCGTGAAAGAATTAGCGGCATTCCGCCAAAAAACGCGTAAGTGTCAAAAGCATCATTCTTATCGCCGCCGACTGCCGAGTAGTATTCGGAAAAGCTCAATGGGTGCATACGCACCTCATCGCTCCTTCCGCGAAACTCGGTGAGAATATCGGTTGAAAGCATTCGAGAATTACTGCCTGTTACATATACATCAACATTGCTTAAATCGCGAATATCATTGAGAGCATCGTAGAAGGTTATTTTCTTTCCTTCGGGATTATAGGGATTTGCAACCTCGTCAGACATCTGAATCTCATCTATAAATAAGTAAAACTGTTCACCGGAATCCCGTATAAGGCTTCGCACATAGTTGGATAGCTCCAACGGGTTGCGATAACGGATATCTTTAGCAAGGTCAAGCTCGATGGATATAATGTGGTTCCCATCGACGCCCTCGGATAAAAGCTGATTCCTAAACAACGTACGCAATAGGTATGACTTGCCGCATCTGCGAATACCTGTAATAACCTTGACCTGACCATCCCAACGGTAGGAAAGAAGTTGATTAAGGTATCTGTCGCGCTTAATTTCCATAGCGTTCTCCTTTATACTGAAAATTTCAGTGCATTACGTCACTGGTTTTCACTATAATAGCACGCAAAAGGCTATAAAACAATACTGCCACTGATAATTGCGGTACATTGTGGCGTAAATATTCAGTGAAAACAAAAGAACGCGGGAAAG
>CAZUTB010000168.1:0-4398 GCA_964622905.1 uncultured Oscillospiraceae bacterium
CTTGCCTATCTCCTTAAGGTACATACGCACAGGGTCGTCAATGCTGATTCCGTCGGGAACAGACAGGTCTTCCTTCTCTACAAGCTCAACCTCGCTAGGAGCGTCCGCTTCTGCGGTAACCTGTTCGTTTTCGTTAATGACCTCTATGCCGAGCTGCTCCATATTATCAAGAATCTTATCCAGATTTTCAGGCTCCATTTCCTGCTCGGTAAGTGAATTCATAATCTCCGAGTAGGTAAGGACACCCTTGCTCTTGCCCTGCTGAATAAGCTCTTCCATCTTTGGCTGATTCGCATCGGAAATGCTCGTCATACCGGTCACTCCTTTCGACCCTGCTTGAGGCTTTGCATCCTCAAGATTAACGTCTGCGCCTTTTTGAGTGCTTCCGCTCTGCCTTCGCCGTCAAGCGTTGCCATTTGCGCTCTCAGCTCGGTCAGCTCGTCATTCAATCTCTGGCGCTTCATAACAGTAAGGCAGTCTGCCGCCATCTTTATAGCCTGCTCCCTATCCGAGGGCGTTTCGCCCGACAGGATAGCGGAAAGCCTGACTCTCGACTGCTCGTCGTCCTCTTCCTCAAGTATCTCGGTCGCGCTCTTTCCATCCAAAAGCTTGCGGGCATAGCCCTTAAGCGTTTCATCGGTGAACTCCTCAGCATCAATAGCCTGACCGAAATCGAAATTTCCGGCTAGAAGCAGGAGTAAGTCCTCCTCTGCCTTCTGACCGTCCGTCTTAGCATTTTCTCCCGAATAACCGGGCTTTGTCTTTCTTGGGGCAAGCGCGGGCTTGGTGCTTAGCTCAATCCCGCTTGACCTAATCTGCTCCATCAAAACCTCTCGCGGGAAGCTTGTTTGGGTTTCCAGC
Organism: uncultured Oscillospiraceae bacterium; assembly: GCA_964622905.1. Taxonomy (GTDB): domain Bacteria; phylum Bacillota; class Clostridia; order Christensenellales; family Aristaeellaceae; genus STF2-37. The sequence goes on from CAZUTB010000168.1 coordinate 862, forward strand.
CACCGCAGATGCTCTTCAAGCTCAACCGGCTCCTTAACCTTGCACAGAATTTTTGCGGACTCCACTGCGAACTTAATCCGCTCATCCGGAATCGACAAATCATGCTCGCCCTTTTCGCGCATAAGCCTGTATGTAGTGGGATTCAGCGGCTTTAGCTGCTCAACGCCCTCTAGCCCGAACTCACGCACATACTCATCGGGGTCGCGGCCATCGGGGAAGAAAAGAACCCTGCACGGAATGCTTTCCGCCTCGAATATGTCAAGCGCGCGCATTATCGCGTGCTGACCCGCGCTGTCGCCGTCATACGAAACCCAAACCTCGGGAGCGAAGCGCTTAAGCAGCCTCGCCTGCTCGGGAGTAAGCGCCGTTCCCAGCGTTGCCGCAACACCATCAAGCCCTGCCTGCGAAAGAGATATGACATCCATATACCCTTCCACAAGGATAACCTTTTTGATTCCCCGCGCCTTCTTAAGCAGATTAGCGGCGTAAACGCCCAAGCGCTTGTTGAACACGGGAGTATCGCCTGTGTTGAGGTATTTCGGCTGACCGTCGGTCATTATTCTTCCGCCAAAGGCGATAACCTGCGAGTGCTGGTCGATTATCGGGAACATTGCTCTGTTCCTGAACATATCGTAGCTTTTCCCGTTCTTATAAACGGTTACGCCCGCCTTTTGACAATTATCGAGCGAATAGCCTTTGTCCAAAAGGTACTGGGTAAGCCCGTCCCATTTAGGAGAGCAGGCTCCCAAACCAAAGCGGCGTATCGTTTTATCCGAAAGACCGCGCCCGTGAAAATAGCGGAGGTATTCCTCGCCTTCCTTCAGCCACAATTGACTATGATAAAACGCAGCCGCCTCGCGGTTTATTTCAAGCAGCATTTCTCTTTCTCTGCGACGCTCTTCATAATGAGCATCTTCTTCCATCTGCGGCAGAGGCAGATGGACCATATCCGCAAGATATTTTACCGCTTCATAAAACTCAAGCCGCTCAACCTCCATAACAAACTGGATTACGGTTCCTCCGGCTTTGCAGCCGAAGCAGTAATACATCTGCTTTTCCCCGTCCACGGAGAAGGATGGAGTCTTCTCGTTATGAAACGGGCACAGACCCCAATATCTGCGCCCGTTCTGCTTGAGCGGTACATAGTGCGAGACAATCTGCACGATGTCGGCGCGGCTGCGCAGCTCATCAAGAAACTGGGAAGGAAACCGCATAGCCATTGCTTTCACCCGTCCTATTCTTTCGCCAAAGCGCGCGTAATTCCTGCAAATTTCGACCGGCTTTTCGCCATGTTTTCATTGCCGTATTTACGGTATGGAAGTAAAAGCGGCAGGCATTACCAAATCGCGATACGTTTTCATTGCGTATCTGTCAGTCATGCAGGCAATAAAATCGCATACCGCGCGCTCAATTCCGTCGGTGTAGATAAGCTGAACATACTCCATCGGCATTTCGGTAGGATGCTCGCAATAGCGCCCAAACATAGTTTCTATCGCTTTTTCGCACTTTGCTTCCTCGCGTTCCTTCCAAGGATTGTGATAGACCTCTTTGAACATGAAATCGCGCAAAAGGTCCGTGCTTTCCTGAATCTGCGGAGTCATTCTGACATAATCCCTGTCCATGGAATTATAGATGATGTCCTTTATCATCGTATTGATTCTGGCGCTGTGCGTTTTGCCCAGGGTTTCAAGGCAGGATGAGGGAAGCATATGCTCGGCGATTACCCCCGCCCGTATTGCGTCGTCAATATCATGGTTGATATACGCGATTCTGTCCGCATATCTTACGCACATACCCTCGAGTGTCTGCGGAAGCTCCTTTCCGCAATGTGTAAGGATTCCGTTCCTTACCTCCCATGTAAGATTAAGCCCCGAGCCGTTTTCCAGCTTATCAACAACGCGGAGCGACTGCTCGTTATGCCGAAAGCCGCCGGGCATCAGCCTGTCCAGTGCGCGCTCACCGGTATGCCCAAAGGGAGTATGCCCAAGGTCGTGCCCAAGAGCTATCGCCTCGGCAAGGTCCTCGTTGAGGAAAAGCCCTCTGGCAATTGTTCTTGCAACCTGACTTACCTCAAGGGTATGAGTCAGACGCGTTCTGTAATGGTCGCCCTCCGGAGAGAGGAAAACCTGAGTCTTATGCTTTAAGCGCCGGAACGACTTGCAATGGATAATTCTGTCTCGGTCACGCTGAAATGAGGTGCGGATTTCACAGTCCTCCTGCGGCTTTTCGCGTCCCTTTGAGTCAACGCTCTTTACGGCGTACGGCGACAGCCGCTTCTGCTCCTCCTGCTCCCATTTTTCGCGAATAGTCAAATCCGAACGCCTCCTTTAGGTCTGTTTATCAAAACCTGCATATAACCGTATATACTACGTTTCTTGAAAAAAACCTTCATTAATGTATACAAACTTTAGTCAGCAAGGCAGCCATACGGCAAAGAAAAGCCGCCTGCCTTCACTGACAAGCGGCTTTCCGGGCAATGTTATAGAGTATGTATTGATGATATATTGCTTATTCTTGATAAGCTATATCATACATTCCGTCATTTCTTACTAACAATCCGTTATAGGTTTCAATGGAAAACAGCCTTTCACCCGACGCGGTTTTGACCGTAAAAAGCTTTGTTCCGCCTGTTACGCATACTGCGTCGTGCTTTCCGGTGACAATCAATCGTGAAAATTTTGCAATAAGCTCCTCTTCCTCGCTTTCGGATATCTCGCGCGGAATCAAGCCCGCCTCGCAGTCGCAATCGTAGGCTTCAATTTTCGCATCATCGGGAATCGCGCCCGAAAAGCCTATAAACTCACAAAGAGATACCGACTCAAAGCCCTTTGGCGACATATTTTCATATCCGTCATAATCGGTTACGTCGGGGAACCATCTGCGCAAAAGCGCATAGAGCGCCTGTGCGTTTGCGTCCTTGTTCTCGCGCGCTTCATTTCCGGAATAGCCAAGGAAGATTATTTCGCGAGTTCCGTCCGAGCTGTATCTTACCGCAGTGCTTGTCTGAAGACCCGCGTCCTCCGCGCCGCCGTAAGCAATAAAAGAATCGCTTTCCAGCGCGGAAATCAAGCTTTCGATATTCCATAGCTCTTCTTCGTTAAGAGTGCCTATCCGCTTAGCCTTCTTGTATTCGCTAAGAAAATCAATCCGTTTGCTGTCATTTGCAGGAAAGCCTATATCATTGCTCTCGCGAGCAAAACAAACATCCCGCCGTCATCCGTAATGTATCCGACCTCTACCCGGGTGTCCCAGCCCGACTGCTGATAACACGCGGTGAGAATGATTTTTGGCGTTTGAGTACCCTGCGGCGTACGGATACCGGCAATCAGCAAAAGCAGCAGCGCAATAGCTCTTCTCATACGAATCCCTCCGGATTCGTTTCGTTCATATTTTTGACGCCGGAAGGTATCGTTTTGTTCCATCATAGGAAAAAGCTTCAACACAAAAGCCGCCTCGGAATTGCTTCCTCGGCGGCAGATATTATGCGTTTATGCTCAGTCTATCAGGTTGGGGTAGCGACCCTCTGCGTGCATCTTC
>CAZUTB010000168.1:4418-5062 GCA_964622905.1 uncultured Oscillospiraceae bacterium
AGCGCATTCATAACGATGAACTTATCATCGGGATAGGTGACTCCAATCCAGCTGTCGGCGCTGCTGAGAACCGTTACGTCCATTTTTCCCTTGTGCATCATTTCATCAACAAAGCTGGGCAGCAGGCATTCCTTCTTGATTTCTTCGGGCTTAAGCGCCTTAAGGAACTCAATCATATATTCCTCAAAAGCCTTGAAAACCGTGGGAAGGAAGCCCCAGAAATTCATTGAAACGAGGTCGTGCGCGTCAAGCATATCGCCCTCGGGATTCTTCTCAATATCGCGAATAGTTCCGTCGGGGAAGGGCGTAATCTTGTAGGTTTCGGTTACCTTTTCGAGCTTTCCGTCCTTGCTGACGGAGCATACTCCGCGAGTCACCGCTCCGTTTTCGGAGACGGTATTCTTAAGATAATAAGCGACCATGCAAGCCTGCATCTTAGCGTTATCGCTCATCGTGTCGAGCTTATCGGCGATGGTCTTAAAAGCGACTGCTCCGTAAAAATCATCGGCGTTTATAACAGCGAAAGGCTCATGAACGACATCCTTTGCGCTTAAAACAGCATGAACCGTTCCGTAGGGCTTTACTCTGCCCTCCTGAACCTTGAAGCCGCCGGGGAGATTATCGAAGCTCTGGAAAGCGTATTC
>CAZUTB010000169.1:0-5035 GCA_964622905.1 uncultured Oscillospiraceae bacterium
ACTCGTACCCGGAAAGAAGATAGGAGGAAGCACAAATGACAGTTTTATTGGAAACCAAAGAAAAGATGAAACAAAACAACCCATTCCGGATATCCCACCACCACCACCACCAGCAGGCAAAACAAAAATCAGTTGGAGTGGACAGGTTGATACCAAGAAATGGAATGTGTTTTACACAAAAGTATTGGCAAAGTTTGCAGCCAATCCTAACCTAAAAATCACTGTTAAGTTTGAGGTTGAAGATGATGCCACCAACGCTGAACAAAAGAAAGAAGAAACTAAAACCGCCCTCAGGGAAATGGGGCTTGATGAAAATTTGTAAGTATGTTTAAACTTTTTGAAATAGAATTTATCGACCATCCATTTTTCAATTCACTAAGAGTTGAATTCGCTAGTATTGAAGAAGGTTGGGCAGAGAATTACACAACATTAATTATCGGGCCGAATGGCACAGGTAAGAGTAAAATTTTATTAGCAATCATTTCTACAAGTTTTTCGATAGTCAAAGCCATAAAGCTACCCCTTTCTTCATCAGGCATTCAATACGCGTAGTTTAGCAGATTATACTTGAAAAATCAAGTTATGACACGAACAAGCAGCTGCAGGAGGTACATTACCAGCTGAATCGCAAAGCCGAGCAGTATCGGAGAAAAGTCTATCGGCATATTCCAGCCGAAGCGCTTGCGCAAAAGACGTCTGAACGGCTCAAGCAGCGGGTCGATTATCTTTGACAAAAGCTGCATGAATCTGTTCTGCGGCGGGAGAAACCAGCTGAGTATGCAGTAGGCGAAAAGTATGAAGCTCACAAGACTTGCAAGCCTGTAAATCCATGAAAATATTGTGTAAATCAATTTAACTCTCCTTATTGATGATACGGATTAGGCCTTGCCGCGCCGAAGGCTGAGCGCTGCTGAGGCTGCTCCGCTCCCGCAAAGGGATTTTGCGGTCTGTCGTCATACTTTGCCGCCTGATAAGCGGCTCTTGTTACCCTTGGGGCGCTCGGGCGGCTGTCGCGCGCCGCCTCGTAGCCCGCAAGCGGGCTTTGCGCCTCGGCGTTGACTCTGTAAGCGCTCTTAATGCGCTCGTCAAGCATAACCTTCATCGTAGCGGGCCATACAATATAGCCGTACTGGCTAATTGTCTGCATTCCGCACTGCAATGCGTAAATAGCTCCGCGCAGCACGTCTATGCAGCGCTGCATCTCGGCGGGATTGGTCGCAACCGCCTCCATGTTGAGAAAAACGCAGCGCTCGTCGCGCATATGCTCGATGATTATATGTATCTCGTCAATTCTCTGAACCATCGCTACGCTTATCGTCGGAATCTCCGGCTCCGGCTGAATAGGAAAATTCACGGAATTATCGGGAGCTGCCGCCTGCATGGGCTGCATAGGCTGAACGGGCTGCTGTACCTGCTGATACTGGCGGTAATCCGCCGCCTGCGGCTGCATCGGCTGAGCGTACTGCTGATACTGATACTGTGGCTGCGCCGCCTCGTTTACGGGCTGATACTGGCGCTGATACTGCTGGGTATAGTCGGGGTTGAAGGGCTGCTGCGCGGCGTACTGGCGGCTCTGGTCGGGCTGCTGGGGAGCGTTTTGCGCGTATGCGTTAAGACCGGCGTCCGGAGCCTTGTCGCTCCAGCCGTCCGCGCCGTCGTCCTCCGCCATCCAGCGGTTTCGCGTATTTGCTTCTTCCTTCTCATTATAGGAGCTTATTCCGCCGAAGAAGCCGTTCATCCACGACTGAAAACGTCCGACGATGCTCTCGCCCTGCCCGTTGCTTTTCATCAAATAACCCCTTTCAAACCGCCTTGCGCGCGCCGAAAAGCCTTGTTCCGACCCGCAGAAGCGTCGCGCCCTCCTCGGCCGCTATTATGCAGTCGTGGCTCATGCCCATGGAGAGCGTGTCAAAAAACTCATTATTGCCGTTTGCCTTAACCGTTTCAAACAGCTCACGCATTTTCCTGAAATACGGGCGCAGAGTTTCCGGTTCGTCGGCAATCGGCATCATTGCCATCAGCCCGCGCAGGCGCACGTTCTTTGCTTCCTGCGCTGCTGCAATCAGCATGGGCAAATCATCAATAGGGCATCCGCCCTTTTGCTTTTCGCCCGCTATCGAAACCTCAATGAGAATATCCATAACCCGCGAATGCTCCTGCGCCCGCCTGTCTATCTCCTTAAGCAGCTCCGGTCTGTCAACCGAATGAATCATGGACACAGAGTCCATTATATATTTTACCTTGTTGGTTTGCAACTGCCCAATTAAATGTATTTCAAAGCGCGGGTCAAGCTCCGGAAGCTTTTCAAGCAGCTCCTGAACCCTGTTTTCGCCAATCTTGGTAAAGCCCATATCATAAAGCGGGTTTATCTCCTCGGCGTTGTGCGTTTTCGTCACGGCGAGAATTTCGCATTTCCGCTCCTGCCCGCGGGTTGCTTTTTCCACCTCGCGTCTTAATGAAAGCGCGTTTTCGTAAAGCGACATCGCAATGCCTCCTTTAACGCTTAGAATACGCGGATTGCCTGCCCCTCGTAAAGCGCTCCGTTGGCAACGGGGCGTATCATCGAATAGCCCTCGCGCCTTAAAATAACGTTAACCTGAACGAAGCTGCTTTCGCCGTTTACAACAGCGATTACGCCCGAAACTCCGTCCTGCTCGGTTATCGCGCCGTCGGGAACGATAAGCCCCTCCTGATACTCGCCAACTCCTACGCGGCAGGTTCTGAGATAGAGCAGGGAGTCAACGTCCGCCTTAACCTCAAGCCGCACAAGCAGCTCTCTGCCGGAGCGCGTAACGCCCGTGACGGTCGCGGAAACAACGCTTGAGTCAAGGTCGGAAAGCACCAGCTGATAGGCGTTGCCCACGGTTGGGTTCCAGTCCTTGTCATCCGCGAGCATTAGCACCGCGTAGGTTCCCTGCTTTACCGTGCGGAAAATTGCGGTTCTTCCTCTCTGAACCGAGGAAATTTCAGGCAGAGCGCCGCCTATGTACGAGCGAACCTGCTGCGGAGTAAACTCCATATAGTTAGCCGTTGTGAGAATGTACTCAAAATTATCCGTATAGAAGCTGACTATGCAGTTTTCGGACGCGGAATAGGGCTTAATCCAGCTCTCTATTCTCTGCACCTGCGTGTTTTCGTCGTCGTAAAGGCGGCTCAGGCGCTTGTCGTCGGGATATTTCTGGCGGATGTAGGTCTGCTTTAGGTCTATTGCGGAGGAGAGCAGGCGCTCCTGATAGGACATATTTCCGGAGGACTGCCATATCATCTGGCGCAATTCCAGCGCTCTGTCCTGAACGTCGGAGGCGTAGCGCGCAAGCTTCAAATCGTTGCCCGATTCGCTCGCTACAAGCTCCTGCTGGTATTCCTTAATCTGCTGGCGATAGTTGCGCAGCTTTGCGGTTTCGTTTGCGCTGTAGCCGGAGGTGTAAACGTTGCAGATTGTTGTTCCGCGGTACACGGTTGAGCCTTCGTCGGCTATGTACTCTATATCGGAAACACCGTCCTCATCGTATATGGTTTCGTTCCTCACTATAAGCGCGTCGCCGGAATACTGGATTCCGATAAGCCCGCGCTGAACGGTGGTATACTTTGTCTGCCCTATTCCAAGAGCTGTAATTATGTACCAAACGGCAGCCCCAAGCATAACGAGGGCGAAAAGGAAGCTGCCGATATATCTGTGTGGCCTTACTTTTGTCTGCACCTGAGAACCGCTTCCTTTCGTCACATTTGCTGAGTGCCTGTAAGATAGCTCTTGAGCTTTTGCAGCAGCCTTCTTTCAAGGCGGCTCACCTGCATTTGGCTTACGCCTATCTGCTTTGCGGTTTCCCTCTGTCCAAGCCCCTTCTCGAATCTCAGCTCAAAGAGCGCAAGATCCCTCTCGTCCATCAGCTTTTTGAGGGAGCTTATAAAGTCGTCGCGCTCTATCTTTTCATAGCCGCTTTCGCCGCTGTCGATAAGCTCCATAAAGCTTGCGCCGTCGCCCTCGCCTATCGGAGCGTCAAGGGATGCTATTCCGGACGCTTTTTTCAGCTCAAAGGCGTCGAGTATGTCCTCAAGGGGAACCGCAAGCGCGTTTGCCGTTTCCACAACCGACGGCTCGCGCCCGTTTTCAATAAGAAACTTTTCGGTATACGCGGAAATTTTGCCGAGCAGCTGCCTTCCCGCGCGGGGCGCGCGTATAAGCTGCCCCTTGTCGCGCAGGTAGTTCCTTACGCTTCCTGCCATTGTCGGCATAGCGTAGGTTATGAATTTCAGCCCCGTATCGGCTTTATACCGCTGCGCAGCCTGCATCAGGGCAACGGACGCCGTCTGAAACAAATCATCGGTTTCAGTTCCTCTGCCGGAAAACTGCCTTGCGACCCTTCCGGCAAGCGGCAGCGCCGCTTCCACCAGCTCGTCCAGCTTCCTTTTGTCAGGCTCGCGGCTGTATTCCTCCGCCATTGCCTGCAAAGCGATCATATCCATATCCGTGACACCTCACGGAATCACCGGCGTTGTCATGCGTATGCCGGTTATCAATCCCTTTTCCTTTGTAAGCGCCGCCTTCGCCATGCAGGTAAGCAGCACCGCCTCAACCATATCCTCGTTGGGGGCGGAATACTCCTGCTTTTCATCGGTAAACTCGGCGCTGAGCGTAAGAATTATCTCGCTTTCGCTCTTTGTAAGGTCAAAGCAAAGAGCGCTTGCCCTCTGCGGCTGACAGCGGAGAGTTTCGCCTGCCTCATCGCACGCCATGCAAAGCTCCTCAAGCTCTTCCGCGGTAAGACCCGTTATAGCTCCGGCGGCTCTCAGCGCGACCCGCGGAACTACCGCCCAGCTGCGCTCGGCTGAAACCTTCAGCGACAATACTTCCATATCACGCTCTCCTTAATTCGGCATAGTGTACGACAGAGTATGATACCATATTTGTAAGTAACACGCAAGCGTACGAGCAGCTTCGCTTCGCGTTCGGAGCAAGCGCGCTTTGCTTGCTTGCTCCGCTTTCCAGCTTTTACTGTTCGGCATTCGCCTCACGGTCGTAAAAGCTGCAAGGAAG
>CAZUTB010000170.1:0-5031 GCA_964622905.1 uncultured Oscillospiraceae bacterium
CATTACTCCAAGGGACATATCAAAAGCACTCATAATACCCTCCCGTTAATGTACAATCAAGGAAAGAATCAAGCCGCCCGCGATAACGGAGGCAATCTGGCCTGCAACGTTAGCGCCCGCCGCGTGCATGAGCAGGAAGTTCTGCGGGTCTTCCTTCTGACCCATCTTATGCACAACACGCGCCGACATCGGGAAGGCGGAAATGCCCGCCGCGCCAATCATCGGGTTTATCTTTTCCTTAACGAACAGGTTCAGGAACTTGGCGAACAGAACGCCGCCGAAGGTGTCGAACATGAACGCGACAAGCCCGAGGGCGAGAATCATAAGCGTCTGCGTCGTGAGGAAATCCGCCGCCTGCATCCTTACGGCAACGGTAAGCCCCAGAAGCAGGGTTATCAGCTTGGCAAGAATGTTCTGCGCCGCGTCCGAAAGGTTATTGAGCACTCCGCACTCGCGCAGGAGGTTGCCGAACATAAGGAAGCCGACGAGCGCCGCGGACATGGGCGCGGCGAAGCCCGCGATAACCGTAACGATTATCGGGAAAAGGATTCGCGTCGTCTTGGTTACGGACTGCGGGTTGTAATTCATCCGGATAAGGCGCTCCTTCTTGGTGGTAACAAGCCTTATGCAGAAGGGCTGAACGATAGGAACAAGCGCCATATAGGAGTACGCCGCCACGATTATTGCGCCCAAGTACTTTGTTCCGAACTCATTGGCGACAAGAATCGAGGTAGGGCCGTCAGCCGCGCCTATAATCGCTATCGCGCCCGCATCGGTTATGTTAAAACCGAGGAGCGTTGCGAGCGAAAGGGTAAAGAAGATTCCGAACTGCGCCGCCGCGCCGAAAAGCAGAAGCTTCGGGTTGGAGAGCAGAGGTCCGAAATCAATCATAGCGCCGATTCCCACGAACAGAAGAAGCGGAAAAAGCTCGTTTGCGATTCCCGCGTTGAACAGCGTTTCCAGAACCTCCGTAGTTCCGGAGAAGGGCAGGTTTACCATTATTGCTCCGAAGCCCATCGGGAGCAGCAGAGTAGGCTCCATTTCATGCTTGATTGCCAGGTAAATCAGCGTCCCGCCGATTACCCACATCACCGCCATCTGCCAAGTGAAGCCGGTGAAGCTGCCAAACAATGCGTCCATCTTATCCCTCCATATTACACTTTGACCACCAAGGAAGCCCTGACCAATGACCCTTGCCAAGGAATACTGACCAAGGAAAACCGAACCTTGCCTCCGAAACGCCCTTTAGCTTCTAATTTACATCGTTTTCTGCCCGTTCAGCCGAAAGGCTGAACAAGAAAACGTTGTTTACCGGAGCAAGCTCGCTTGCTCCGAGCGCGAAGAGCTAGCTGAGCGCATTCCCCTACGGGGAAGTTTGAAGGGGTGTCCCCTTCATAAAATTCCGCAGGAGTGGCTCCGCCACTCCGAGGAGCGGGATTTATCCCGCTTCCTTGCAGCTTTTACGACCGTGAGGCACAGCCGAACAGTAAAAGCTGAAAACCGGCGCAAGTAAGCTCCGCGCGCTTGCGCCGAACGCGGAGCGCTTAGTATAGCGGTCCGTATTTCTTGCACGCGGCAAAGTCTGCGGCGGTTGAATCGCCCGTTCCGAACGCCGACCACGAATGCGGGCGGTAGATGCGTGTTTCTTCCACATTGTGCATATTTACGGGTATTCTCAGCATTGCGGCAAGGGTTATCAAATCCGCGCCGATATGCCCGTAAACGGTCACGCCGTGGTTCGCGCCCCAGTGCGCCATAACGGAATAAACGTCCGCAAAAGTGCCGCTGCCGGTGAGCTTTGGCACAAACCAAGTTGTCGGCCAGGTCGGGTCGGTGCGCTTATCCAGAATCTCGTGCATCTTTTCGGGCAGAGTTACCGTCCAGCCCTCGGCAAGCTGCAAAACGGGCCCGATGCCGTCGATGATGTTGACCCTCAGCATTGTTACGGGCATTTCCGCCTCGGTCTTGAAATGGCTTGAGAATCCGCCGCCTCGGAAATATTCGTAATTCGCCCTGCACCAGTCGGTTGCGGAAAGGCAGGCAGAAATATCCTTCTCGGTCATCTCCCACCAGCGCTTCATAACCGGCTCGCCGCTCTCATCCCTGCAAGCGCCCGTCATGTCAAGCGCGGTTGCGCCGCTGTTGATAAGGTGAATGAAGCCGTTTTCAGCCTTTCCCGCAGGGTACTCGCCGGTTACGCGCTTCACCGCGTCAGGGCTCCAGTAGGTGCGCACATCATGGAAGCAGGGAGCGCGTCCCGTAAGCAAAGTGGCGAGCATCATCGCCGTTCCGTTCAAAGTATCGTTCTCAGTGGCGAACGGAGTCGGCTGACGCTTACCGTTCCAGTCAAAAGTGGAAGCCATAATCGCTTCCGTGAAATCGGCATTAGGCAGCCAGTCCGTCCAGTTTCTCTGCCCCTGAAAGCCTGCGGCAACCGCGTTCTTTCCCAGCGCCTCCTCGTGCCAGCCAAGCTCGTCAAGCTTTTTATTTCCGAACAGGATATCGCGGATGATTACGCTCATCTTCGCGATGAATTCCCAATCCTTCTCCTTCGGTATCGCCTTCGAGCGGCGGATTATCTCCGTGAGCGGCTTGCCCTCGTTGATATCCATTCCCTCGCGGCAGTTTTCGCGAATCCAGTTAAGCGCCTTCTCGTACTCGCTCTCATCGTAGATATTGAGCGTAATCCTGCGCAGAATCTCGGTAAGGTCAACCCACTCTGCGCGGATTCCGAAATATTTTGAGAACATATTCATATCGCAGTAGCTGCCCGCGATTCCCATTGCGACTCCGCCGAGATTCACATAGGCTTTATTGCGCATCCAGCCCACGGCAACGGCGCAGCGGGCAAAGGAGAGAATTTTCTCCTTTACATCGTCCGGTATCGAGTTATCGTTTACATCCTGAACGTCGCGACCATATATTGAGAAGGCGGTAAGCCCCTTTTCGGCATACGCCGCCATAACCGCCGCGAGATAGACAGCGCCCGGGCGCTCAGTTCCGTTGAAGCCCCATACCGCCTTGACGGTGTTCCTGTCCATATCAAAGGTTTCCATTCCGTAGCACCAGACAGGCGTTACGGTAAGGGTCGCCGTGACGTTTTCCAGCGCAAACTGCTCCGCGCAAGCCGCCGCCTCAGCACCGCCGCCAATGGTCGTATTGCTGATAACCGTTTGAACCGCCGTCCCGTCGGGATAGCGAAGCGTTCCGATAAGCTCCGCCGCCGCGCGCGCCATAGCCATCGTTTTGCCCTCTACGGACTCGCGCACTCCGCCCCAGCGCCCGTCAATAACAGGTCTGATTCCAATCTTAGGATACAGCATTTTACTTTCCCTCCCGCTTGTTGTACTTCTTGTAGCCGGGATGCTTTCCCGTAACATGGTAATAATTTTCGCGCAGGTAAAGCAGCTTGTCTATGTTCTCCCTGTCAATTTCCTCCGCGCCGCCGAGCATATGCGCGGTAAGGCTTATCTTTGCGTAAAGCTCCAGCGTTTCCATTCGGTAATACGCCGTCAGCAAATCGCAGCCGACGGTGAGCGCTCCGTGATTCTTGAGCAGCAGAACGTCATGCTCGGCAAGGTAGGGCGCAATTGCATTCGGCACCTCGTCCGTAGACGGCGTTCCGTAGGGCGTTACGGGAATAGAGCCTATCGCGATAACCGTTTCAATCATCGAGTATTCGTCAAGGCTCTTGCCTGCAACGGCAAAGCCCGTCGCGGTTGGCGGATGCGCGTGAACGACCGCTTTTACATCCGCGCGCTCCTTGTAGCACCCGAGGTGCATCTTCATTTCGCTGGACGGCTTATAGCCCTCCGCGGCTTCAACGATGCTCAGATTTTCATCTACAATGAGCAGCTTTTCAGGCGTAATGAAGCTCTTGCTTATGCCCGTCGGCGTACACATTATAAGCCCGTCGGCAATTTTCACCGATACATTTCCGTCGTTCGCGGCAACCCAGCCCTGCTGCCACATCTTATGGCAAACATCGCATATCTCCTCGCGAAGCTTCTCGTAGGTCATAGCTATCTCCTTTATCGAAACGTTTCATGTTCTGAGTACATAATAGCACCAAACCGCTTTCCGTTCAAGATAAAGAAGGGAAACAGAAGGGGGAAGCTGACACCGCAGATAATGCATTTTCAGCCAAGCGGAGAACGGTTTCCGACAACGGAAACCTACGCTGTTCCTGCACCTCTTCCCGCTCAAAATGCCACAGATGCTAGGAAGCAAGCGAAAACATGGGCATGAGCGTACTCGGTGATACGTGACTGCCTCGGCTGCGCGCAGACAACACCGCGAGAGGCGGCTTTTCAGCGAGCAGGGCTAGCAGGAAAGCTTGACATTTCAATATAAAAGGATGATAATATCCACGGATTCCCGCCTTACAGAGGAAAGCAAAGCTTACCTAAGACTCGGGCAGGGAGAAAGGAGTGGACCGTCGTGGACGGTGACCCGTACAGTACCCAGACCAACAATAAAGAATGCTGCGGGACGCGGCTTACGGCAGGTACGCTCTAGAATAAGCGTTTATACCTGTCTTTCCGTTCCTGTGGCGGAGAGGCAGGTTTTTTCTTATGAAGAACATCTTTTGCACGGTAAACGACCGCCTTGTGGAGCTTACAGAGCCGCAGAAGGGCTGCTGGGTTCACCTGACAAGCCCCACAGCGGAGGAAATCAAATCCGTTTCCGAGGAATACGGGATACTGCCCGATTACCTCCAGGCGGCACTGGATGATGAGGAAAGCGCGCGCATTGAAAACGACGAGGGGCAGACGCTCATCATCGTCGATATTCCGTATGTAGAGGCGGAGCAGGGCGCATACGTTTACTCAACGCTCCCGCTTGGAATAGTGCTTACGGAGGACTACATTGTAACGATAGCGACCCGCGACGCGGCGATAATTGACGATTTCACGCAGGAGAGGGTCAAATCCTTCTCGACGCAGAAGCGCACCCGCTTCATCCTCCAGCTGCTTTACCGCAACGCGAGCCGGTTCCTTAACTACCTGAAGCAGATTGACAAGGCGTCAA
>CAZUTB010000171.1:0-4002 GCA_964622905.1 uncultured Oscillospiraceae bacterium
TCAACTGTCGTTCTTTCTCTCTCTTCTCTGTATCGTTTTCAAGGTTCGCGCTGTCTGCTCGGTAGGAGCGACAACTGCTTTATAATATCATCACTCGGCCCCGTTGTCAACACTTTTTTCAAAAATAATTGAAAAAAGTTTGAGTATTTGCGCATATACCCGAAAGACCTTATTATTCAAGCATTCCGAGCTGCTTAAATGCGCATTTTATTCCGAATGAGCAACAATTACCGCAAAAAATGCGTTATAATAAAGCATGAAAACATCACGGAGGACGAAGATGAAAAAGGCGGCAAAATTCGCGGCGGCGCTCCTGGTTGCCCTCACCCTATCGGCGCAGGCAGCCGGCGCGGAGATTATACCTATGATAACGAAGCAGCCCGACCCCGTGGGCACGGATGAAAGCAATGAAATATCGCAGAAGATTCGCCTCGACTCCATACAGACCGAGAGCTATACCGCGGTTGTTCCGGAGGATATGAAGGAGTTCTTCTACTACGCTCAGAATGATTCCATATGGAACAGGATGATTTTTGAGAGCCAGGGCAGCGGAAAATACCGTCCCTTCGGCGACGGAGCCTGCGCGCCGACCTCGCTTTCAATCGTGCTTGCGAATCTGGTTAAAGGAAACACGCTGACGAAGCTCTTAAAAGCGGGAAAGAGCGACTTCCGCTTCTGCACCTGCTCGGTGAATCCCCTCTACCATAAGGGAACGCACGAGATGTACACGGTGGAAAGCGAGGAGCAGCTGCGCAGATATCTTCCTATAATAGTAGGAAATTACGCGACGGGGAACAACCTGAGCGGAACGAAATTCCGCGGAAGCGGCTATGGGGTAAAATCCGCGCTGTTCGCGTCGCTCGCCGGAGTCTTTTCGCTTGAGTACAAGATAACGCAGGATGTATCCGTGCTTGAGTACGCGATAGCAAACGGCGGAATGGCAATCTCCCTTTCCAAGGCAAGCCCGCTTACCTCCTCCAGCCACTACTTAGTTATTGCCGATATTTCGGGCGAGTATGTATATCTTTTAGACCCGTATCTCCGCGCGGACAAGGATTATTCGCTTTCCTCATCCATGTTCTTTGAGCAGTATTCGCCGGGGCTTCTTAAGATAAAGCAGAGCCAGATGCAGAGCGTTTACCACCTGCTGACATACTACGTGTTTCTTCCGGAGGGCGTAAGCTTTGACAAGGACGCGCCCGCAACGCTTACGGACGAGGAGCTGCAAAAGGCGGAGGAAGCGGAGGGGCAGGAATAATACGCCATCCTGTGAAGAAGCAAAAGCTCTGCTTAGCGAAAAATTCGGGATATCCGCCGACGAAGCGAAAAGAGCGGGAGGCGGCGCATTCCACCTTCAGCGCTTCATTTCGGGCAACGAATTCGGGCTGAACGAAACGCCCGCAGCCGAAAGGAGGCTCGCGGCAAGAACGCTCGGAAGGATACACACAGCGCTGCTTGACTATCCTCCGCTTCCGGAGGGAATCGGCGCAAATTTCTTCACATACATGACGCCGGAAACCGCAGGCAAATCCTATGAGCTTTCGCTTAAAACCGCGGAGAAGCTGAGCATGACCGACGAGGCAGGCGAGCTTAGATGGCGAATAGAGCTGATGACGAGGCTAAAGCCCGCGCGCTTCGACCTTTCGAGGCTCACAACAGTAAACACACACGGCGACTATACGCCGAATCAGCTGATTTATTCAGACGACGGGCAGCTTTCCGTAATCGACTGGACGACCGCCTGCCGCCATCCCGCAGTATGGGAGCTTGCGCGCTCCTATGCGCTCTCCGCACCCGAATGTGCAAAAGGAGAGCTAAGCGCCGAAAGCTTCATTGAATATATCACTGCCTATCTTGAGGAAGCGCGGCTCAGCGCCTATAGCCTCGAAAATATACTCTCCGTATATTTTTACCAGATAACGGTATGCGATTACTACGGGCAGAATTTTTCATCAAGCGCAGCAAACAAAGAAATTTTCCTTAATCAGGCACGATTCTCAACCGGAATGCTGAAATGCCTTGAGAAAAATATGCAAAGGATAACGGAAGACGTGCAAATAAAGCTCGGAGGCAAGGCGCGATGAACGCAGAGGAAATAAAGGCGGCGCTCAGGGAAAACGGCGAAGCGGAGTTCGCGGACTTCCAGTCGCGCCTGATTCCCAATATCAAAAGGGAAACCATGCTCGGCGTGAGAACTCCGACGCTCAGAAAGCTCGCAAAGGAGCTGTACGGCATAAGGGCGAGCGAGGGAAACAGGGCGGCGGCGCGCGAATTCCTTCGCTCCCTCCCGCATGAATATTTTGATGAAAACGCGCTGCACGGCTTTATGCTGGAGCAGATACGCGATTTTGACGAATGCGTGAGCGAAACGGAGCTTTTCCTCCCGTATGCGGACAACTGGGCGGTGTGCGACCAGATGAGCCCGAAGGCGCTGGGCAAGGAGCCGGAGAAGCTGAAAGCTAAGATTAAAAAATGGCTCTGCTCCGATAAAACCTACACGGTTCGATTCGCCCTCGGTATGATAATGACATGGTTTCTGGATAAGGATTTCGACGCGGAGCTGCTCGCTCTTGCCGCAGAAGTTCGCAGCGGCGAATACTATATAAACATGATGAACGCTTGGCTTTTCGCAACCGCGCTGGCGACGCAGTCCGGCGCGGCGCTTCCGTATATAGAGGAAAAGCGGCTTGACGTATTCACCCACAACAAGGCAATACAAAAGGCGACAGAAAGCAAGCGGATAACGGACGAGCAGAAGGCATACCTGAGAAGCCTTAAGCTTAAGGGATAGCAGGGCGCCTCAGCTGACATTACACAAAAGCGCTTTATGCGCGCCCGCTCAGCGCCTATAAGCGCGCGGCACTTGAATAACGAGGCGAATGACGCTATAATAACATCGTGGTATATACACGAAAGGATGTGTTTAGATAATGGGAAAGGTATTGGTTGAAACCTCCGCCCGTCACGTACACGTAACGCAGGAGGATCTTGAAACCTTGTTCGGAAAGGGTTACGAGCTTCACGTAAAGAAAATGCTGAGCCAGCCCGGTCAGTTTGCGAGCGAGGAGCGCGTTGACGTTATTGGCCCGAAGCGCACGCTCAGCGGCGTAAGCATCTTAGGCCCTGTCCGCAAGGCGACCCAGATTGAGCTTGCTCTTACCGACGCGCGCTCCATCGGCGTTTCCGCGCCTGTCCGCGAGTCCGGCGATATCAACGGAACTCCCGGCTGCACCATCAAGGGACCCTGCGGAGAGGTTACCGTCGCTCAGGGCGTTATCGCCGCAAAGCGCCATATCCATATGACCCCCGCCGACGCCGCCGAATTCGGCGTTAAGGACAAGGACATCGTAAGCGTTAACATCGACTCCGGCGAGCGCAAGCTGACCTTCGGCGACGTTGTGGTTCGCGTAAACGACAATTTCGCCCTTGCGATGCATATCGACACCGACGAGTCCAACGCCGCGACCGTTGCAAACGGAACGATGGCAGAGGTTATCAAGTAATAGCCAAAAAGCAAATCAGCCGCTTCTGCGCAAAATGCGCGGGGCGGCTTTTATTATGCATATACATATGGATAAGCCTTTCCAATAATCTTATAAACTAAAAGTTCAATCAGGCTCGCCGCTAAGCTCCTTTTTATAAAAACCTCAGAATCGTCGAAATAATACGAATCTTTTTACAAATAACCTCAAAAACGTCGAGTATATAGCTTGAAACTGTGTTACTATATGCTTGTTTCATGAAACGAACGATAATCCCCACGGGAGGCAGATATGCAGAGCGCTGTTCTGAGCGTTAAGGCGTACATTGAGGCGCGAATCAGGCAGGAGATAACCGAAAACGCCCTTGCCGACCATGCGCATCTTTCCGCCGCTTACCTTCGCGAGCTGTTTCGCAGGGAAACGGGCGCGCCGATAGGCAAATACATAACCGAAAGGCGAATTGCTAACGCGGCGTTTGACGTGCTTTACACGAACAAGCACCTTACGGAGATAGCGCTGG
>CAZUTB010000171.1:4012-5017 GCA_964622905.1 uncultured Oscillospiraceae bacterium
ACTACGGCTACCTTGCCTACGATACCTTTACCCGCGCGGTCAAACGCATTACGGGCTGCAAGCCCATTGAGTTTCGCGCGCTCAGACCCCGAATGGCACGGCACTCTCTCGGCGGCGGAATGTTCGGAGTTGACCTGATAAAAGAAAGGGACATGAATATGGAAAAGCACACTCTGCAAAGCGAGCACAGCGTAATACTCTACGATGTTCCGCGCGTCAGCTTCGGCGCTTTCGGCGGAGTAACACCCCTTCCGATAAGCCTGAAGGCGTGCGCGAACTACCTTGGCGAGGACATTGACTACGCGGACGCTATAACGGGCTGCGGCGCTGCGTTCCGCCTTGTGTGGAACACCGCCTGCTGGGACGGCGGAAACATGGACGTGTGCCACACCTATCAGGAAAGCGACCCGATGAAGGTATATTTGCAGGGCGTTACAGCCCTCGGGCGCTCGCCGAAGGCGCTGATTCGCGAGAGCGGCAAGGACAAGGAAAGGATGAAGTCCTTTATCAAGGACTGCCTGCACAGGGGCGTTCCCGTAATAGCAATGGGCGTTGTGGGTCCTCCCGAGGCGGGGCTTATTACAGGCTACCGCGACGACGGGGACACGCTGCTTGGGTGGAGCGTTTTTCAGGACTGGGAGGCGGACATCGGCAAGGACCCGTGCGGCTACTACATAACCGACAAGTGGTGGGAAAACGGCGTTGATTCGCTGCTTGCGATGGGCGATAAGGTATGCGACGCAATCGGAACAGAGTCCGTTGTAGAGCGCGCCTGCGAGGTTATGAAGCCGAGGCAGGACGGAGTTTTCGCAAAGGGCATAAGCGCCTACGACGCGTGGGAGCATGACATCGGTGACGATTCCTGCTTCCCCGACCCCGACAGCGCACAGAACCGGCAAGAGGCGTAGTTACAGACACTGGATGCCCTCACCGCGCAGCTCGCCACCCTGAACCGGCGCCTGCCGCTGCTGGAGGAGAGTGCCGGACAGAGCCAGAGGGACACCG
>CAZUTB010000172.1:0-5016 GCA_964622905.1 uncultured Oscillospiraceae bacterium
GCCGCCCCGAGGAGCGGTATCTATACCGCTTCCTTGCGAGTTTTCTGCCCGTTCATCCGAAGGATGAACAAGAAAACTCGGAAACTCGCTGTGCGTCTGCTATGCAGACGTGCAGCGAAAGCTTGTCAAAAATACTTTTTTGACAAGCTCAGGGGCGGATTCAATATCCGCCCGCAGTCTGTCAAAAAACCCGATTGTTGCTTTGGGGATGCAATGAAGGGAAAAGCCCCTTCATTTGAAATCCGCAGGGGTGGCTCTGCCGCCCCGAGGAGCGGTATCTATACCGCTTCCTTGCGAGTTTTCTGCCCGTTCATCCGAAGGATGAACAAGAAAACTCGGAAACTCGCTGTGCGTCTGCTATGCAGACGTGCAGCGAAAGCTTGTCAAAAATACTTTTTTGACAATTTCAGGGGCGGATTCAATATCCGCCCGCTCTTTTCGTAATAACCGCTTTACCTGTACCTTCTGTAATAGAAATAGCTGTCGCTGACCATGTTCGGCTGCTTATAGGAAATCGGTGTGCGGCGCTCAAAAAGCTCAAAGCCCGACTTCTCCGCGGTTTTTTGTGAGGCAATGTTCGTGCAGTCTATTGTAAGAATCATGTAGGGAAGCTGTGAAACGGACATACACCACGAGAACAGAGCGGAGAGCGCTTCGGCGGCATAGCCGTTTCCCTGATAATTTTCGTCCACAAAATACGCCATTTCCACCTCGCAGAGCGTATCCTCAAGCCCCAT
Source organism: uncultured Oscillospiraceae bacterium (assembly GCA_964622905.1). Lineage (GTDB taxonomy): Bacteria > Bacillota > Clostridia > Christensenellales > Aristaeellaceae > STF2-37. Next base: position 738 of record CAZUTB010000172.1, read on the forward strand.
TCCGACCGTCCCGATGAGCTTGTCCTCGCCCTTTAGGGCTATCGCGTACCGCTTGGTTTTGTACATATCCGTAGAAGCCTTCTGCGTCCGGTGCCAGTCTATATACCCGTTCAGGGACTCTGCGGACGGTATGTTTTCCGACCAGTCCTTCATGTATTTTACAACGCTCGGCTGCCATACAATTTTGAATATCTGTTCCTGATCCTTCCGCTCCAAATCCCTGATAACAAGCCTGTTGGTTTCAATATGCATAGAATCACCTTGCGGAATAACGAGCGTTATTCGTCCTTTGCTTACTTATTTATACTATACAGAATAATCTTATTTCCTGCAATACATATCAGCGGGAACGCCGTTTTCCTTGAGCATTCCCTGCGGCGCAAAGCCGTATTCCGAGAACGCTTCTCTTTCCTTTACAAATATCTCCGCGCTGTGCCTTGGTATGTTGACCGAAATCTGCCTTGCGCTGTCAAGCCTATCAAGCGCGCATTCTATCAGCGTTCTGCTGACGGACGGGAAATCGGCGGATAGTGATACGCCGAAAAACGTGATTCTGTTGTTGCCTTTTGATACAGCCACCGCGCCGAGGCACTCGCCGCTGTCATCCACCGCCATGAACGCTTCATTCTGCTTAATCTTTCTGCGCATATATTCGCCGAACGCATCGCTGCTGTCGCTTCCGTCGTACCACTCCCGAAGGCTGCCGGCAAGCTCCCTGATATATTCGTCGTATTCGCGGGAGAGCTTCATCCATGCTGAAATGTCGCAGGCGCTCATATCCCTCAGCTTAACATTGCTCATTTTAACCTCCGAAAATTGCGGCTTTTCCCACAGGTGTGTACTGTGTATTCCGGTTGTAACCAAGATGGTGTTTTATGATAATAGAAAACTCTCGGTGGTAAATGACCGAGCTGTTTATGCGCAGCTGACACCGCAGATGGGGTATTTTCAGCGGGAAGGCTACTCTCCTTCGCCGCCCTCCGTCGTTCCTTCTTCTTCGCAATCTTCTTGATATTCCAGCAAATCCCCCGGCTGACACTCCAGCGCGCGGCATATTGCGCTCAGGGTTGAAAACCTTATAGCGCTTATCTTTCCCGTTTTGATTCGGGAAAGGTTCACGTCCGCAACGCCCACCCGCTTGGCAAGCTCGCCAAGCGGCATCTTTCTATCCGCCATAACGCGGTCAAGCCTCAGTATTATTGCCATGCGCGCCTCACAGGGTTTCGTCAACCTGCCGCTGCAGCTCCGCGCCATAGGAGAATATGAGCGCGATAGCGAAGACAACGAAGGCTACGATGATGCCGAGATAAATGTTCTCAAGCGCGATAGCTACGCCAAGCAGGATGCCGATGGTCTTAATCTTGTTCGCGATTTCCGAGGTGAAGGGCGATTCGCTCTGCTGAATCCTTGTGAACAGCGCGGTGAGCATATAGAGGATTGCCTGCGAGATGCCGATTGCGATGATTTCCTTCACCATCGTTTCGCGCATTTGCGCAAGGCTCTCGTCTCCGAGAATGTCAAAGAGCTTGAAATCCTTGCCGAAGATGCGCAGAACGCTCGCTTCGGGCGGGAGGAAGCTGACGACGATAGAAGCTATCGCAAAGCCGAGCATAACGTATAAAAGCACTCTTGCAACCTTTGCCATGATGATGATGGTCTTACTCTGGTCGGCAATGCGCTCCTTAAGGGTCTTAATCTCCGTGTTTTCCATTTTTCCTTACTCCTTCTTCTTTGGCGCCTGTAATGGGCGCTCCGTTCGCGGCTTTCGCCAATAAAAATCATTCCATCGCTTATGAGGAGTGCGCACTCCCTTCGGCGATGGAATGAGTATAACAGGTGTATTTACGTTTGTCAACAATAAATTAACGATAAACATTAATTTATTTATGTTGTGCGTTTATTCGGGCGCTCCGCACTGCTTGCAGGGCTTGAGCTTGTTGTAAGGCTCGGCTGAGAGCTGCGAATAGACTATCGTTGCGGTCAGCGGGCGGTACTTTGTGCCGACGGAGGTGCAGTTCGGGTCTACATGGTAGTAGGAGCCGCCGTCCGCGTTATAGTATAGCAGGGTGTTCGGGTCAACGGTCACGACCGGCTCGGGGGTAATCTCATAGCCGCCGATAGCCGCCTGCGCCTGCTCCTCCGCCTCCGCCTGCTCGTCAACCTCAACGCCGCTGGCTATTGAGTTCGGGTCAACGTACCAAGAGCCGTTCTCCTGAAAAAGGAATACGGTGTAGTCAACCTTGCGCTCAGCCGTTCCGCTGAACTGAACCGTGCAGCGGACAAGCGCCTGCCGCGCGGTATCCATCTCCGTTCCGGATATGCTGCGCGTTTCATACTCCACAAGCTTGCGCCGCGCGATTATGCGGAACATTTCGGTCTGCGGGTCGTTCTGCGTCAGCGCCGAGCGCCATGTGTTGGTTGTCAGCGAGGTCATTCGCTCTATGTCGTTCTCCATCCAGTAGCCGAGGAACATATCCAGCGTCATTTCGGAGGCGGACTTCGCGGTGTTGTTTACATAATCTGTGGGGCTTGGAATTATTCCGCCGTTATTCTGGTCTGCCTGCTGATTATTGCCGGCATTTTGGCTCACTCCCGCCTGACCCGATACGGGCAGCGAGGTGGTTATGTTCCTGTTGTCGGGGCGCGCGGCGGTTATAAGCGTAACCGCGGTTATGAGCGCTAAGGAGAAATGCACCGCAGTCATTATGAACCGCGCGGTTATAATGAACTTGCGCTGAATCCACATTATGACAACTGCCGCAACCGCAAGGACGATGTATGCGTACTTCACCGGCGTCAGAAAAAGGCTGATGATGAAAAGAAGGGGCAGCAGGAGAACAAGCGCGTACTGAAGCCATTGGTCGGACGCGCGCTCAAGGTTTATCTTCGGCATTGCCTTGCGGTAGCTCTCGCCCTGCTCGGGCTTCTGCTTGTTTATATTCTGCGTTCCGTAGGTGGGAACGCTTCCGTAACGGTTTCTGTTCAGGTTCATTTATGCTCCCTCCGGTACAGCGGGTCAAATACATATGCTCGGCAGCTTGCCGCGACAATATAACGATTAATAAGCGCGTTTACATCCGCGTTAGCGCTTTTGCGCCGCCTCTGCCGTCGATTCACGCTCGATAACCGTCGTTTTCACAATTTCGTGCCTTGCGCCGCTCTCGGGGTCGGCAACCATTTCGGCAAGAATCTCGCAAGCCTTGCGGCCAAGCTCGAAGGCGTTTATGTCAACGGAGCTTAAGGTCGGAACGAGGCAGCTGCCGACAGGCGAATTGTTGAAGCCTATAACCGACATTTTGAGCGGAACATCAATTCCGCGCTTTGCAAGCGTCCCGATAAGCCATACAGCCAAATCGTCCGCAACGCAGACGGCGGCGGTAGGCGCGTTTTCGCCCGTCAGCCTTGAAAGCAGCTTTTCATCGGGCATCTTTCCGCCCGTTCTTTCGGCGGGAAGCACTAGGCCTTCGTCAAAGGGCAGTCCCGCCGCCTTAAGCGCGTCCTTGTAGCCCGCCAAGCGCTCCATTGTGTAATGGAAGCTTCCGTCCGCTCCTACGAATGCGATTCGCCTGTGCCCCTTGTTTATCAGCGTTTCCGTAGCCTCGCGCGCGGCAAGCACATTGTCGTTATCCACCCAGCTGCCGCTCTTGTCGGAGGGGTGACCAATCTCCACAAAGGGAAGCCCTGCCTCCCTCGCCGCCTCCGCCGGAATATCGTCAACCGGCGCGGAGAGAAGGATTATTCCGCAGACCATTCCGCTTTGAGAAAGCGCGGTTATTCCGCTGCCCTTGCGCCCGTCCGTTCCGGTTGATATAAGAACGTGCAGCGAATGCTCCTGCGCGGCGCTGCATATTCCGAGCATCGCCTCGGCAAAGAACGGGTCCTGCGAATAGCCCTTGGTGTACGAATCGTAAACCACCGCTATCGTGCTGGAATCCTGCCTTACAAGTGAGCGCGCAACAAGGTTCGGCTTGTAGCGGAGCTGCTTCATCACGGCTCTTACGCGCTTTTTGGTTTCCTCGCTTATTCGGGCGCTGCCCGACGCCACCCGACTAACGGTTGAGGGCGATACGCCGGGAGCTTTCGCTACATCCTTGATTGTCGCCTTCATAATCCTCGCCTTTCGGACGCGTTCATTCGTTAAAACCGTAAACGCGAATAATTTTTGTTTCCTTTCTATTATCTGCGTTTTATTATGAAAAGTCAATAACACGAGAAGCGAAGCTCCGCTACGCTACGCTTTCGGAGCAAATGCGCTTTGCTTATTTGCTCCGGTTTCCAG
>CAZUTB010000173.1:0-5013 GCA_964622905.1 uncultured Oscillospiraceae bacterium
CCTGTGGAGGATTACTCGCGCGCGCTTGACCTCACGCGCGGAATTCACACCGTTTCCTATGTGAGGAAGGGCAGGCGCGTAACGCGCGAAAGCTTTATTTCATATCCGCAGCAGGTCTTTGCAATGAAGCTGGTGGGCTATCCCTGCCGCGTGTTCTTAAGGCGCGATATGTATGTGGATACAATCGAGGCGCTTGACGAGCGCACGCTTGCGCTCAGCGGACGGACGGGCGACGGCGGAGTATGCTATACCGCTGTTTGCCGCGCGGTTGGCGAAGGTGTCAAAATTATCGGCAACACGCTTATGTGCTCCGAGAGCTTCACGCTGTATGTCGCCTCTCAGACGGATTTCAGGGAGAAGGACTACATCGCCGAGGCGCTTAAAAGGCTTGACGCGGCGGAGAAAACGGGCTACGAGAGCATAAAGCGCGAGCATATAGCGGATATGGAAGCCCTTATGAACCGCTGCGAGCTGACGGTTGACGGCGCTTCCCCGAGCGAGGACACGCCAACCGATGAGCGGCTTGCGCGCGTTTTAAACGGGGAAGAGGACGCGGCGCTTATCGGCGATTATTTCGCGTTCGGGCGCTATCTGCTTGCCTCCTGCTCGCGCCCGGGCAGCCTGCCCGCGAACCTTCAGGGCGTGTGGTGCAATGAGTTCAGACCGCCGTGGGACGGCAAATATACCATCAACATCAACACCGAAATGAACTATTGGCCTGCGGAAATTCTGAATCTCTCCGAAACGCATCTTCCGCTTTTTGAGCATATCGAGCGGATGCTGCCGAGGGGACAGCAGGTGGCGCGGGATATGTACGGCGCGCGCGGCTTCGTTGCGCATCATAATACCGATTTGTGGGGCGACTGCGCGCCGCAGGATACCTATCCGCCCGCGAGCTATTGGCAGATGGGCGCAGCGTGGCTTTGCCTGCATATCGCCGAGCATTACCGCTTCACGGGCGATAAGGAGTTCCTTAAAAGGTACTTCCCGCTCATGGACGAGGCGGCGCTGTTCTTCATGGACACCATGGTCGAAACGCCCGATGGTCATCTTTCCGTCAGTCCCTCCTGCTCTCCCGAGAACGTCTATCAAACGATAGAGGGAAGTAACGGAGTGCTTACAGACTGCGCCGCCATGGACAGCCAGATACTCTACGCGCTTTTCGGCGCGCTGGAGGAATGCGGAAAGGCGCTTTCACGCGATACAGAGGTTTATACGAGGTATAAGGCGCGCCTCTCGCCCGTATGTGTAGAAAACGGGCTGGTGAAGGAATGGCTTCGCGATTATATTGAGTGCGATCCGGGGCACAGGCATATTTCTCACCTGTTCGCGCTTTACCCTTCGGACGAGATTACGCCCGAGAATACCGAATGGTTTGCAGCTGCCCGCAATACCCTTGAGCGCCGCCTTGCGCATGGCGGCGGGCATACGGGCTGGAGCAGGGCATGGATAATCTGCCTGTATGCAAGGCTGCTTGACGGCGATAAGGCGTATGAAAACATTCGTCTGCTTTGGCAGAAATCGACGCTCCCAAACCTTTTTGATAATCATCCGCCTTTTCAGATTGACGGCAATTTCGGCTCGGTGGCGGGCATCGGTGAAATGCTGCTGCAAAGCCACGAGGGCTTCCTTCGCCTTCTGCCTGCGCTGCCCTCCGCTTGGAAGAGCGGAAGCTGCAAGGGGCTGAAAGCCCGCGGCGGCTTCACTGTGGATATTGAGTGGAATGAAAGCGGCTGCCGCGCGGATATAACTGCGGACTTGGGCGGTACTCTGCGGCTTTCGGACGGGCGCTCGGCTTATATGGAAAAGGGTCAGCGCGCTATAGTCACCCGCGATACTCTTGAAATCAAATAGGAGAAAAGACACATGAAAATTTACGTCTGCGGCGATTCTACCGCCGCGTCATACGCACCCGAGCGCGCTCCCATAACGGGCTGGGGACAGGTGCTTTGCGAGTATACGGACGGAATTGAGGTTATTGATACCGCTCAGGGCGGTCGCAGCACCAAGTCATTCCTCTCCGAGGGGCGGCTTGTGGAGATTGAAAAGACAATTGACGCGGGCGATATCCTGCTCATTCAGTTTACGCACAATGATACAAGCGACCTTGTATGGCGGCATACCGACCCTTGGACCTCCTTTCAGGGGAATCTGTCAATATTTGTTGATACCGCGCGCGTGCATGGCGCTCAGCCGGTTTTGATGACGCCGATATGCCGCCGCTATTTCAGGAATGGCGAGCTGCTTCCCTCGCATGGGGAATATCCGGACGCAATACGCGCCCTAGCCCTTCAAAAGGGAGTTCCGCTCATTGACATCTATAAAATGAGCGTTGACGGAATCCGCGCAATGGGCGATGAAAAGAGCAGGCTGCTCTATATGTATGTAAAGCCCGGGCTGTACCCCGATTATCCGGACGGGCAGTCGGACGACACCCACACTCAGCGCGCGGGGGCGGAGTATTACGCGCGCATGACGGCGGACGAGCTAAAGCGTCTTAAGCTTATATAGCGGAGGAGCGAGCATATGATATATACGGTATCTGCAAACGGAAACGGCGATTTTTCCACCCTTCAGGGCGCTGTTGACGCGCTGCCCGCAGGCAACCGCGCGCCGACAATAATCCTCGTGCGCATGGAGGAGCTTCACGAAAAGGTTATCGTGAATAAGGATAATCTCCGCATCATCGGTGAGGCTCGCGACCGCACGATAATAACAAACAGCGGCTGCGCGAAGGATTTGGATGAAAACGGCAAGGAGAAGGGAACCTTCCTTTCCTATACAATGTTAATAACCGGTAACAATGTTGAGATTGAGAATATTACCATCAGGAACGACGCGGGCGACGGACACACCGTTGGTCAGGCGGTTGCGGTATACGCGGCGGGCGACCGAGGCGTATTCAGAAATGTCAAGCTGATAGCGCATCAGGACACGCTCTACTGCGGACCTGTGAACGAGAAGGTTCGGCTTGACGCGCAGCCGCATGAAATAACCGCAACCACGCGCGTCGAAAACCTCGGCAACAGCCCCGAAACCTATGGAAGGCAATACTTTGAGGATTGCTATATTCAGGGCGATGTGGACTTCATTTTCGGCTCATATCGCTGCTGGTTTGAGCGCTGCACCTTGTCCGTCGGCGACAGGGGCGGAATCTACACCGCCGCTAACACGCCCGAAAGCTCGCCTTACGGCTTTGTTTTCCATAAATGCGTATTGACCGGCTCGTGCGCGGAGGGCGGCGGTTCTCTCGGGCGTCCGTGGCGCGCGTTTGCCCGCACGGTGTTTCTGGATTGCGAGATGGACGAACACGTAAACCCCGAGGGCTTTTCGGATTGGGTCGGCGGAAGCCCCGTGAGCGAGCTGTACGCCGAGTACCAAACGCGCGGCGCGCGCGCAGACCAAAGCACACGTCATCCCAAGCAAAAGCGCATGACGGACTGTGAGGCTGCGCTGCTTACTCTGCCGGAGGTGCTGGGCGGCTGGGACGGCTGGAATCCCGCTGAGCGTGTGCCCACTTGGTTTTTGTGCGGCGACAGCACAATGGCTGACTATCCGGACAGCTCCGCGCCTATGACGGGCTGGGGACAGGCTTTCGCAAAGCTTGCGCCGAGCGGCGTTTTCGTCAATAACTGCGCCGTGAACGGGCGCTCAAGCAAGAGCTTTATTGCCGAAAAGCGGCTGAGCTTCATCGAGCTTTGCCTTCGCAGGGGCGACAAGCTTGTCATCCAGTTTTCGCATAACGATGAGAAGCCGGACGCGGAGCGAGCGACCGACGCGCATATAACCTATCCGCAGTATCTTTCGATGTATATTGACGCGGCGCGCCGCCAAGGCGCTGAGCCGATTCTGGCAACGCCCATCGCGCGGCGCAGATTCGGCGATAACGGCGAACTCATAAAGACCCACGGAGCGTATCCCGATGCAATGCGCGATTTGGCTGCCTATCGCGGAGTGAAGCTAATCGACATGGAGCGGGCAACCGAGGAAATTCTGAAAAGCATGAGCGCGGAGGATACCAAGCGTCTGCACGTTTGGGTTCCTGAGGGAAGCAAGAATTATCCGGACGGCAAGCAGGATGATACGCATCTTTCTTTCACCGGAGCTGTCATCTACGGAAAGGCGTTCCTGAGCCTTGCAAGGGAGGAAAAGCTGCTGTGATAACAAACGATTTGCGCGGGCTTGCCGCAAAGATGGCTGACTGCACCATTAAGCGCAACGGCATTCTAAAGGAGCGCTGGAGCTACGATTACGGCGTTGCCTGGCGCGGAATGGAAATGCTTTACGAGCAAACGGGCAACGAGCGATATTTTGCGTATATCAAGGACGGAATGGACAGCTTTGTCGGCGAGGATGGAAGCATACGCGATTATTCGCTCAATGACTATAATCTCGATTACATCTGTGACGGGCGGCAAATACTGTATCTTTACAAGCGCACCGGCGAAAAGAAGTATTTGCTTGCGGCGGATACCTTGAGGGAGCAGCTTCGCGGGCAGCCGCGAACCTCGGACGGCGGCTTCTGGCATAAAAAATGCTACCCCTATCAGATGTGGCTTGACGGGCTTCATATGGCTCAGCCGTTCTATCTTGAGTACGCGCTTATGCATAACGAGGGGCAGCAAACGATAGACGATGTTGCGCTCCAGCTGACGCTTGCGTATCGGCATACGCTGAGCCCCGCAACCGGCTTGAATTGCCATGCTTGGGACGAGTCCCGCGCTATGAAATGGGCTGACCCCGAAAGCGGGCGCTCCGCTCATTGCTGGGGGCGCGCCGTTGGCTGGTATATGGTCGCGCTTGTGGATGTGCTCAGTATGCTTCCGAAGGAAAACCCGAGGTATGGGGAGCTTTCGGATATTTTCGCCCAACTCTCCGCGAAGCTGCTTTCCGTGTGCGTGGACGGCGTATGGCAGCAGGTGATAGACTGCCCCGAGAGGGAAGAAAACTATTTGGAATCCTCAGGCTCGTGCATGATAACCTACGCACTCTTAAAGGGCGCGCGCATCGGCG
>CAZUTB010000174.1:0-5011 GCA_964622905.1 uncultured Oscillospiraceae bacterium
GGCAGCGATAAGCGGAACTAGGACAAGCGTTGTCGTGTCGCCTACGCCTCCGGTAGAATGCTTATCAAGCACTACTCCTTTTATCGAGGATACGTCCATCTCCTTGCCGCTCGCCGCCATAAGCATGGTAAGGTCAACAATTTCTCTGCGCGACATACCGCGAAGCCGAATAGCCATAAGCAGCGCCGACAGCTGATAATCGGGCACGGAATGCTTGGCCGCGCCCCTTACAAACTCCTCAATTTCTTCATGGGTAAGCTCAAGCCCCAGTTTTTTATGCTCAATAATCTCAATGAAATTCATAAATGCAACCTCCATTATGCCTATTGTATTCTGCTTTCAGTCAAAAATCCCTTCATGTATTATGCACTATGGCAGAAATAGCCGCAAAGCGTTAAAATGCCTTGAACAGATTAGGGCGATGTGGTATTATATAAGCAATCCATACGGTTTACGGCAAATCTTCCGTACTCCGCAAACAAAGGCGGGCTTCTCATATGAAAAACGGTATTCTGCGCGTCGCCTCCATAAGTCCGGTAATGCATCTTTGCGACTGCGAAAAGAACGCAGCCGAGATAATATCTGCGCTAAAATCACTCCCCGAGGGAACAGAGCTTGCCGTCACTCCCGAAATGAGCTTATGCGGCTACACACTTGGCGATTTGTTTCTTCAGCCAACGCTGCTTTCGGCGGCGCTCAGCGCGCTGCAAACGCTGCTTGACGCAAATATAGCGCTCACCTACGCCGTCGGGCTGCCAATAGAAGTGCGCGGCAGGCTTTATAACTGCGCCGCAGTAATCCACGGCAATGAGCTTTTAGGCGTTATTCCGAAAACCTTTCTGCCGGATGGCGGCGAGTTCTATGAAATGCGCTGGTTCACTCCCGGCACAGCCGCTCCAGAGGAGGCAACTATCCTCGGCAAAACCGTTCCCTTCGGTCAGGGCATCATTTTCTCATGCGGCGGCTTCTCCTTTGCAGTAGAAATATGCGAGGATTTGTGGGCGCCTATTCCTCCGTCCTCCTATCTCGCCCCTGCCGGCGCTGACGTAATACTCAACCTTTCCGCAAGCAACGAGCTTGTTGCTAAGCATAAATACCGCCGCGACCTGATTGCCCAGCAAAGCGGCAGGCTTATTTGCGGTTATGTGTACTCCGGAGCAGGCTTTGGCGAAAGCACAACGGACCTTGTGTTTGCAGGCTATACCGGAATTTTTGAAAACGGAAGCTGCCTGAACGAAGGCGAGCGCTTTTCCTATGACGGCTCCGGCTCCATAGCCGATATTGACATACAGAAGCTGCGCTTCCAGCGGCTTAAGACCGGAAGCTATCATCAGCAGGCGCTTTCACCCGTCCGTATAATTTCTGTAAATGCAAAAGCGCCAAAGCTTTCCGGCGCATATATGCGCGAGCTTTCGCCTCTGCCGTTCGTTCCGGACGGAATTGAGCAGGAAAAGCGCTGTGAGGAGATAAGCTCCATACAGATTATGGCGCTAGTCACTAGGCTTAAGGCGGCGCACGTTGAGAAGATGGTTATAGGCGTTTCGGGCGGGCTTGACTCGACGCTCTGCCTGCTTATTGCCGCGCGTACCTGCGACAGAATGGGGCTTTCGCGCAAGAGCATACACGCAATAACGATGCCGGGCTTCGGAACGGGCGGCAGAACCCTGCAAAACAGCCGAAGCCTTATGACCGCGCTTGGCGTTACTCAGCTTGAAATACCCATCGCAAAAGCCGTAACCCAGCACTTTGAGGATATTGGGCAGTGCGCCGACGACCACAGCGTTGCTTACGAAAACTGCCAGGCGCGCGAGCGCACTCAGATACTAATTGATTACGGGAACAAAATCGGAGGCTTCGTTCTGGGAACCGGCGACCTGAGCGAGGGCGCTCTTGGCTGGTCAACCTACAACGGCGACCATATGAGTATGTACAACGTGAACTGCTCAGTTCCGAAAACGCTTATAAAGCATATGGTTCACTATCTCGGCAAGAATGTTTTTTCCGAGGACGTTCGCGTCATTCTTTCGGATATACTGGATACTCCCATATCACCCGAGCTACTTCCCGTATCCGACGGCGAGCTTTCGCAAAAGACTGAGGACATCCTTGGCGACTACGCGCTCCATGACTTTTTCCTCTACCATATGATGCAATCCGGCTCGGGCCCGATAAGGCTTTTTGATTTTGCTGGGCAAGCGTTCGGCGGCGCTTATACAGACGATGCTATACTTAAGGCTCTTACGACCTTTACATACAGATTTTTCACACAGCAGTTCAAGCGCTCCTGCGTTCCGGACGGCCCGAAGGTCGGCTCGGTAAGCCTGTCGCCTCGCGGCGACTGGCGTATGCCTAGCGATGCTTCGCGCGCAGAATGGCAAAAGGAATTGAGCGCTCTCTCGACAAGAAAGGACGGATGACCAATGAAAAGGAAGCTGCTTACCCTTCTGCTCTTAATGATGATGCTCTTTGCAATAGCTCCCTGTGCGCTTGCCGAGGGCGACAATGTAACTATGTCGTTGGTTCAGCCGAGCTTTAACGAGTCCACAATAGCCGTAGGACGCGATTTCTACGTAATAATAAGGCTCAGCGGCGACGCGGTTGAAAACAGCGCGGAAATCAGCCTTGAGAAGGACGGAAAGGTTTACAGAACGGTTAAGGCAGGGCTTGCGCTTGACTATAAGACGGACTACGAGCTTTTGTTCGCCGCCTCGACCGACAACCAAACCTTCCTGATGCCCGAGCTGCTTTATGATAAGAGCAAGCCCGAAAGCTTTGCATACGCATGGAACAAGTGTTGGCAGCATGACGGTTACATCTGCGCACTTATCTCCGGCGGCGAATACACGGGGCATATCGAAAATAAGAACGAGGACGGAACTCCCTTTGAAGCGCTCACCGAGGGAGAATACACGATAAACGCAAGCGTTAAGACCGCCGCTGGAAACACGGTTAGCGAAAGCTACAGAGTGACCCTTGGAAGTGTCGGGCACAAGGTGCTGTCACGCTTTTCCCCCGCCGCGCATCTCTACAACGTTCAGGGCGATGCCGAGTCCAACGGCTGGCGGGTGTATATAGACGCGTTCGCGGGCTATTGGCAGCCCTCCGCGCTCTTTCTGGGTCAGCAGGACAACAAGTACTTCTCCGAGATTAAGCCCGAATGGCAGTATGCGGACGGGCTTGAGTACACCACCGGAACGATTCATATGTATCTCTACAACATTTCCTCAACCTCTGCCTCCGAAACCGTGGAAAACGGAATCCTTCAGGCAACGGGCGCATACCGCGACGGACGAGTGCTTATGTACCGCTACGATTACGGCGAGCCGGAATTCTCCTATATCGAAGAAAGCGGCGATATAAGGACAATGCAGGGCGGCTTTGAGGCGATAGGACGCGGCGAGAACCTTGTGTTCTACCGCGCCGAAATAACCGACAGCTCCCGCGAGGACAATGTAGTAAACGTGTATGAGCCGGAAAAAAAGGACGTTGACCTGTTCTTCCAGGACGGAATAGACCTAAAGGTTGGCGAGTGGGTTACCTTCATCGGGCTTACTCCTCCCTTCCAGAACGACGAAAAGGATATAGTAAGGCTTGACGATAACAGCTACAAGGCGATGAACAAAGCCTCCACAATAGCTTATGTGTTCACCAAGGACGGAAGCGCGGTCATCACCGCAACCCGTTCAATAGGGCTTACGCGTCAGCTTGCCGAAAACTGGAGTTCTACCTCCATATACGAGTTCTCCAACGCATTTGAGATAACCGAGGATATGGTTGGGACTATTACCGTTTCGGTGCAGGCCTACGATAACTACGGCGAGCCTGTCGAGGGCGCGGAGCAAACCTTCAAGCTTAATGTAACAAAGGAATAACCAATACAGATAATACACCGCCTTGCCTGCAAAGCAGGCAAGGCGGCGTTCTTTGTATATGTAATCGGTGTTACAGGGTAATCTTTATTGAGCTTCCGTTTGCGGCAAAGCGGCAGCCAAGCTTTTCGTCCGCGCCGCCTTTTATTCCATACGCGTTCCTTACAAGAACGCTCCAGTCGCCGCTTCCGCTCATTTCGGCGGTTATCACATTTCCGCTGCGCTTGACGGCGGCGGTTCTTGCAGCCTTTCCGTCAACATCGGGAATTACAACGGTATGCTCAGCGCCCTCGGCAATATCGAACAGTTCCAGCGTGACTCCGTTTCCGTAATTATAATCCGGAACGCTGTCGTTATTTCCGACAGGAAGCACCGTATCGGACGGAACGAAAAGCGGCAGGGAGAAGTAATCATACTTTTCCTTGTACCAGCGTCCGCCCTCGCGCTTTTCTCCGGAAAGCAGATGCGTAAAGCTTCTGCCTGCGGGCAGATAATACTCAACCTCGCCGTCCTTGCTGAGCACAGGCGCAACAAGCAGCTTATCGCCCAGCATATACTGCCTGTCAAGCATCAGGCAGGTGTTGTCCTCGGGATAAGCGAGCATCATCGGGCGAAGCACGGGATGACCCTTCTCGTGACTCTCAACCGCCTTGGCGAAAATATAAGGCATCAGGCGGCACTTAAGATTAACAAAGTGCTTAAGCACGTCGGATGCTTCCTCATCATACGCCCACGGTACGCGGTAGGACATAGAGCCGTGCAGACGGCTATGGCTGCAAAGCAAGCCAAACGCGCACCAGCGCTTATAGATATCCGCAGGAGAAGTATTCTCAAACCCGCCGATATCATGGCTCCAGAAGCCGAAGCCGCAGAGCGAGAGCGAAAGCCCGCCGCGCAGGGTTTCAGCCATGGATGGATAGGTTGAGTTGCAGTCTCCGCCCCAATGCACGGGGTACTGCTGTCCGCCCGTTGTCGCGGAGCGGGCGAAAAGAACCGCGCCGCCCTTTCCATAGCGCATTTCAAGCAGCTCGAAAACGGTTTTGTTATAAAGCTCGGTATAGTAGTTATGCATGGTCATCGGGTGGGCGCCGTTATAGAACACCACGTTTTCCTACGGTATTCTCTCGCCGAAATCCGTCTTA
>CAZUTB010000175.1:0-4999 GCA_964622905.1 uncultured Oscillospiraceae bacterium
CTGAAAGCGAAGCTTTATTCTTTGCTGAACGAGCATTGTGTCAGCGCGTCGGAGATGGTCTTTTCATATGCCTCTCTGCCGTACTTATCGACCTCGCTCTTATTCTTCTCGCCGTGGGTAAGACAGCCCGCGCCGCCGATGCAGCCGCCGATGCACGCCATTCCCTCGATGAAATTCTCGGGAAGCACGCCCTTGCTCTTTTTAAGCAGAGCGATTTTGCACTGCTCAATTCCGTCGCAGACCATCGGTTTCAAGTCGAAATCGCCGTTTCCGCGCTCCTGCAAAGCCTGCTTGACAGCGTCCGAAAGTCCGCCGCTTCTTGCAAAGATTCTGCCGTAGAAGGAAGCGTTATCCAGCACGTCCTCCGCAAATGCGGACATATCAAAGTCGCGGCTGTCGAACCACGCTTGCAGCTCCTCAAAGGTCAGAACGCAGTCCACATAAGGGCTGACGGTTTCCTTTTTCTGCTCAAGCTTCTTCGCGGTGCAGGGTCCGATAAAGATAACCTTCGCGGTGGGGTCGGTCTTTTTGATGAATTTTCCAAGCTCCGCCATAGGCGAAAGATTGTGGCTGATATGCTCCTTGAGCTGCGGGAAATTCTTTTCGATATAATTAACGAACGCGGGGCAGCAGGAGGAAGTGAGGAAGCCCTTTTCCGCAAGCTCGCCCGCTTCCTTCCACGCGGTCATGTCCGCGCCCAGAGCCGTTTCTATAACGCCGTAGAAGCCGAGCTGCTTGAGCGCGGTGATAACCTGCCCGAGCTTAACGTTTCCGAACTGGCTGCTGATGGACGGGGCGACGATGGAGTACACCTTGTAATTCTTGTTTCCGTCGCTCTCCCTGAGCATATGAATAGCGTCAACGAGGAAGCTCTTATCCTGAATAGCGCCGAACGGGCATTGATAGGCGCAGGCGCCGCAGCCGATGCACTTGTTCTCGTCAATCTCGGAAATCTGCTCATCGTTCATGTGAATCGCTTTTACCTTGCAGGCGTTTTCACAGGGGCGGATATGCTTGGCGATTGCGCTGTAAGGGCAAACGGCGGCGCACTTTCCGCAGCCGATGCACTTGGAGGTGTCAATCCGCGCGTGACGGTTATCGTCAAGCGAGATAGCGCCCTTGGGGCAAGCCGCCATGCAGCGGTGCGCTATGCAGCCGCGGCAGTTTTCGCCCACCATATAGCCGCTTACGGGGCATTCATCGCAGGCGATTCCGATAACCTCGACAACATTCGGGTCCTCGCTGTGCCCGCCCATAGCAAGCTTTACGCGCTCCGCAAGGATTGCGCGCTCCTTGTAGACGCAGCAGCGCATTGTCGGCTTTTTGCCGGGAATTATGGTCTTTGGTATATCCAGATAGCAGTCCTCAAGCTTATCGGCATAAGCGTGGCGCGCAACCTCGCGCAATACCTGATATTTAAGCTTCTGTACATCCGTATCGAAAATTCTCATATTTCCTCCGGCTTCCATAAATCAATCTGTCAAAAACCCGATTGTTGCTTTTAGGGATGCAAACTCGCTATGCGTCTACTACAATATACTTGCAGCGAAAGCTTGTCAAAAGCTTTTTGACAAGCCTAAAAATAAGACAGCCTGATATGCTTGCCCATCCGCTTAAGGCAGTCGCCAAGCGCCTGAATAAGCTGCTGCTTCACCGAGAAGGTTATCGGCAGGTTCGGGTTCTGATGCGCGGGATTTATCGCTCTTCCGACAAAGAAGCTGATGTCCGTAGCGTCCTCAAAGAGCATACGCGCAATCCTGCTCGCTCCGTCCTTGCCGCTTTGCCACTTGGGTGCAAGGCTCGCGGTATCAAGGAAATCCTCGGCGTAGGTAAGCACCTTGGAAAGCGTTACAACGCCCTCCGTAACAAGGTCAACGCCAGCAAGCGTGCTTATAGGCGGAACATCGGGGTCGGGATAATCAAGGCAGGGAACGAGCGGCTTGCCGAGGTATCTGGAGGCAAGATTGCTCGTTGTTCCTCCGCAGACAATCTTCTGCCCTTCCTTTGCAAAGAAAAGGTTGAGCATTTTCATATCATCCGCGCGCTTTTCGGGAGGCCCTACCATAAGGCTCACGGAGCGGCGCGGGCGGATTCTCAGAACCGCTATTGTGGTATCATCCCCGGGCTTTCCTCCGTAGAGGCTTCCGCACTCATCCGCAACAAGCCCCGCTACAGCCTTAGCCGAGGCGTCCGGCTGATAATTGCCGATGAGGAAGTCGGCTATCGCGTCGCGCGTCCAGCCGAAATTCATTGTAACTCCAAGCCCCGCAAACTCCGCTCCGTCGCTCATAGCAACGAAAAGGTCGCCCTCCCTTACGGGGAAGGTGCTTTCCCAGATGGTTTTATCGGAAACAACGCGAGTGGTCTTGGGGTACTTGTATTCCTCGCCGTCCCGCAGAACAATGGTTGCGGGATTATCGAACTGGATTATATGCGCGGTTTTGTTCTCCAGTATCCGTATAATGGTAAAGGTTGAATACGCCGCCTGACGGACGCTGCACACGGGCAGAGTTGCCGCAAGCGTCTGAACGCACTCATCCACGGGCATTCCGCCTGCCGCCATTGTGCAGGCAATCTTGCTGGTAAGCGTTGCGAGAATATTCGCCTTGACTCCGCTTCCAAGCCCGTCCGCCAAAACAAGCGTGGTGTCCCCCTCGCCGCCGCCCGCAATCTCGACGCGGTCGCCGCAGAGGGTTTCGCCCGCCTTGTTGAGGCTTACCCAGCCGGTTTCCGTCCAAAGGTCATTCATGGCTCATCGCATCCTTCAGCTTGCTCAGCGCCAGCTTGGTTTCCGCCGTGGTTTCGCCAAGGAGAGAGGCGATTTCCTGAACAACGCGCATCTGCTTGTCGATAACCCTGTCCGCGGTTTCTACGGTGCGCTGCCTCAGCGCCTCGTCCTTGCCCTTTAAGGATTCGCGCTCGGTAACGTCGCGGAGGATTGCTATAACAACGTGGTACTGCGCGTCGAAAATAACCGTTTCCTCAACGTATCTTCCGTACTCGGCAAGATAGCGGCTTCTGCCGACGATATTGCGCATTTCCGTAATCGCCGTCTGGTACGGCTCGGGATTGAGAACCCTGATGATGTTCTCATGCAGCACATCGCTCTCGCCGGTAAGGTTGAGCAGCTTTATCGCGGCGCGGTTAATCTGCTGAACGGTGAGATTTTCGTCCATAACGATTACGGCGTTGGGCGTATTGCGCAGAATTTCATCCGAGAAGCTTTCCGCCTTTTCCTTGAGGAACGGCAGGCACATTTCAAGCTGCGCCTTGCCCTGCAAAATAGCAACCGCCTTATCGCGGCAGGTGGGGTAGCCGCAGCAGCCGCAGTTAAGCTCCTTTTCGGGCGAGGTTTTGCCCATCTTGCGGAGCATTTCCTGAACGGCGGCTGAGCCGACGCTCACCCTGCCCGTTCCGATGAAAGCAAAATCATGGGAAAGGCTCTGCGGCTCCTTCTCAATCTCAAAGCGCCCGTCGCCGGCAAAGCGGTCAACACGAAGCGCTCCGCGAAGCCTGCGCTCGCGATGCTCGCGGATGGACGGGCCGTTGATGCAGCCGCCCTCGCAGGCGTTCATTTCGATGAATACATTCTTGAGGCTTCCGCTTTTCAGCTCCTCAAACACGGCGCGGCAGTTGTCAACGCCGTCAATGGCAACCCTGCGGTAGCCGTCAATCTTATCCGTAGCCTTGAGAACGCCGCCGGTAGCGGGATAGAAGCGCGCGCGCATTCCGCTCTGCTCCGGAAGGTCGTTCATCTTAATCTCTACATTGGCGCTTTGCAGCCACGAACGCAGCTCGTCATAGGTGAGCGCCGCGTCCGCATAGGAGCTGTGGTCCGCCTCATCCTTCTTGGCTATGCACGGACCGATGAATACGGTAAAGCAGCTCGGGTCCTTTTCCTTGAGCAGCTTGCAGTGCGCCTCCATAGGGGTAAGCACCTTGGCAAGATAGGGGAGCATATCGGGATAATACTTCTGAATAAGCAGGTTGATGGTGGGGCAGCAGCTGGAGATAAGCACGGGCGTTTTGCCCTGCCGCATAATCTCCGCGTAGCGGTCGCTGACCATCTGCGCGCCGACTGCCGTTTCCTCCGTATCCGCTATTCCGAGGCGCGAAAGCGCCTCCTTCATATCGTCAAGCGAGCTTACGGGGAACTCCGCAATGAAGGAGGGAGCAAGGGAGCAGACAACGCGCCTTCCGCTCGAAACCGCCTTGCGCACAAGCTCGACATCCGAGCGAACCTGCTTTGCCTTCTGCGGGCAGACGACGAAGCAGCTTCCGCAGAGTATGCACTCGTCCGGAATAATCTCCGCACGGCTCTGAGAAAAGCGGATTGCCTTAACGGAGCAGGTGCGTATGCATTTATAGCAATCCCTACAGTTGTTTTCAAGAAGGCTGAGTATTTCCGGCATTGTAGCGGCTTCCTTTCGGGAAATTTTGCTTAGGCTTCCTTGCCGAGGCGCTTGAGAACGTTATCGTTAAAGAACGCCTTGGTGGTTTCGGGCTTAAGGGAGAAGCTTTCGCCGTCTAGGGTTACACAAACTCCGTTCTGGCAGTTTCCCATGCAGAACTGACCGGCAAGCTCCACGTCATCCTTGAGGTCGTACTGAGCAACGAGGCGCTGAAGCTCCTCTACGATTTGCCTTGAGCCTTTCAGATGGCAGCTGGAGCCGATGCAGATGGTGATTTTCATATGAGTTTCCTCCTGTCAAAATATAGTTATGTTATGAAAACGCGGGGCGCGGAGAATTAACTCCCCGCCCCATAAAAATACTTGTCTTACTCGTAGTCAACAACGCTTGCCCAGCGCATGAGGAATTCCTTCTCCTGCGGCTTGCCCTTTACGAGCTGGCTGGCGGCGACGATAGGAATCCACTTTTCAACATACTGGCGGGCGGTGTCGCTCTTTTTGCAGAACAGCTCAAGATACTTCTCCGCGCCTGTCATATCGCCGTCAAGCCAGAACAGCAGATAGGTGCGGGCTGCATCGGCGGAGGCG
>CAZUTB010000176.1:0-4982 GCA_964622905.1 uncultured Oscillospiraceae bacterium
GAGCGCGTGAGCGGCAAGAGCGCGGGCGCTTACATGGAAAACGCAGGGCATAAGATCGCCGGAAATCTTGTACATATTAGGAATCATCAGCAGCAGACCCTGGGAAGCGGTGAAGGTGGTGGTCAGAGCGCCCGCGGCAAGAGAGCCGTGAACAGCGCCCGCCGCGCCCGCTTCGGACTGCATTTCCGCGATATGCACCTTTTGTCCGAAAAGATTTTCCCGTCCCTGTGCCGCCCACTCATCGGCGACCTCCGCCATAGGGGACGAAGGCGTGATGGGGTAGATGGCCGCCACATCGCTGAATGCATATGCGACATGGCTGGCGGCGGTATTGCCGTCAACGGTCATTTTGATTGCCATTCTGTAACCTCCTTAAATGCGCTGAAAGGATTTTTTGCGCTTGAGCCATGTGTTTTTCAACAAATAAACGCATGACGAAAGAAGCGGAAATCCCCGCTTAGTCTATTATAAGTTTATCGCGCTGAGCTGTCAACCGTTGAGCCGCTTGAATTTGCGGCTAATCTGTGAATTTTAGCATAGAATAACGAATTAACACATATAGAATAAGTCCCTTAAAAACCCGATCGCTGCTCCGGGGAAGCAAAGAAGGGGCGCGCCGCCCCTTCTTTTGTAATCCGCAGCTGTCAGCTTTGCCGCCCCGAGGAGCGGGATTTATCCCGCTTCCTTACACCATTTCCTGACCGTGAGGCGCAGCCGAACAAGGAAATGGTGCAACTCGGCTCCAGCAAGCAATGCTTTCTGGAGCCGAACGCGTAGCGTTAGCGGAGCATTTCGACAATTTCGCCCTGCTTTTTGTACATGCTGTGCGCGGGAACAACGCCGCGGACGCCGGAGAGCGGGTATATATTCGTGTGCGGACCGATGACCGTTCCGGGATTCAGCACGCTTCCGCAGCCGACCTCGACAAAATCGCCCAGAATCGCGCCAATCTTCTTTCTTCCGGTTTCGATTCTGCTTTCTCCGTCACGGATTACGATGTTCTTCTTATCGCTCTTGACGTTTGATGTTATCGAGCCTGCGCCCATGTGCGATTTGTAGCCGAGAATCGAATCGCCGACATAATTGTAATGCGGAACCTGAACATTATCGAAGATGATAACGTTTTTCAGCTCCGTCGAATTTCCGATAACGCAGCCGTCGCCGATAAGGGCGCTGGAGCGGATGAACGCGCAGTGGCGAACCTCCGTTTTGTGCCCGATTATGCAGGGCGCTCCGATATAGGCGCTCTCGAAAATAACCGCGTCCTTTGCTATCCAAACGCCCTCCTTGGGGCTGTAATACTCGCTTTCGTCAAGCTCCGCGCCGATTTTCAGTATCAGCGCCTTGATTCCGTCAAGCGCGTCCCAAGGGTATTTAACGCCGCTAAGCAGCTCCGCCGCCCTTGTGTGGCTTAGGTCGAACATTTCAGATATTGAAAGCATAATATTCCTCCGATTCATGCATAATAGCAAGCTTTCAGCCTGTTTGAGAAGCCTATGTATACAGTATTTTTATACGTTTCTCAGGTACAAAACAGCTTTAAGCCGCTTCCTCAGCAGATTAAGGTGCTTCCGGAAACCCTTACGATAGCCTCCACCTTCGCGCCCGAAAGGTCGGTTTCGTCCGTGCAGGTAACGAAGGTCTGCGCCTCCTCCATTGACGAAAGCAGGTACTCGCGGCGCATAGGGTCAAGCTCGGAAAGCACGTCGTCCAAGAGCAGTATAGGCTTTTCGCCGTTTTCCCGCTCCATAAGCGCAAGCTGAGAGAGCTTAAGGGCAAGCACAGCCGTGCGCTTCTGCCCCTGGCTTGCGAAGGTTTTCATATCCTGCTCGGAAAGGGTGAAGCGCAGGTCGTCATGGTGCGGTCCGAACGCGGTTGTCCTGAACCGAATGTCCTCCCTGCGCGTCCTTATAAGCCCCGTCAGAATCTCGTCCCGCGCGCTTTCGCTCTTTATCTGGCTGTGATAGCCAAGGGAAAAATCCTCGCTCGCTCGCCCGCTTATCTCCGTATACTTCTGCTTTGCCAAGGGCGATATTGCCGCTACGAAGCGACGCCTGAAGCGGCAGAGGGTTTCGCCGCTCTGCGCAAGCTGCTCGTCCCACACAAGCAGCTCATCCTCGCCGCGCTCGCCCTGAGCTATGAGCTTAAGCAGTGCGCCGCGCTGGCGAAGCGCCGAGGCATAGCGCTGCAAAACGTAGAAATAGCGCGGGTCAATCTGCGAAAGCGCCATATCCACATAGCGCCTGCGGCAGGAGGGCCCCTCGCGGATGAGCATAAGGTCCTCCGGCGAAAACAGCACGCAGTTGATATGCCCCATCATCTCGCCTATGCGGGCAAGCCGCTTGCCGTTTACGGTTATCTCCTTGAGCCTGCGCGAATCGGAGGAAAGCAGCACGCGCACGGTATGCCCTCCGTCCCGCTTTTCGGCGGTCATTTCGCAAACCGCGCTTTCCGCGCCCTGACGAATCAGCTCGCGGTCAAAGGCGGTGCGGTGGCTCCTGCCGAGGCAGCAGAGATGTATGCTCTCAAGCAGGTTCGTTTTGCCCGCGCCGTTCTGCCCCGTGAACACGGTTATTCCGCGCGCGGGGTGAAGGCTGACGCGCTCATAGGAGCGGAAATCCTTTAGCTTTATCTCGCTTAGATACATATTATTCCTTATTCTCGCGGTAGGTGAAGCTATTTATATGGGCTTTGCAGTCGCCCTCCGCGAACAAGCCGAGCATAACGCCCGTGAAGCCGAGCTTTGCGCTCTCCGTGCTTACATGGCGGGTAAGCGCCTCCCCGAGCGGCTGCTCCCGCCCGTCATCGGAAACGGCGGTGAAATGATAGGTGAGCTTATCCGAGTTAACGCGAATCCTCGCTCCGCCCTCCCACGGGATTTCATTTCTCATTTCAAACTCGTCCATAACCTTGTAAAGCCCAAGCACCGTTTTGCCGCCCCGCTTGGCAAAATACACATCGAAGTGGCGGCGATTCTGATAGAAAACGGTAAGCCCGCAGCGCCCGCCCTCGCCGATTTCGGGAGCGGTAAGCTCAGCCTCCGCAAGCATATCAAAATGCCTCTGCCGCCTGAAAAGCGCGGTGGGAGCGTCGGTAAGCCCCATCAGCGTATCCTTTGAGCCAAGGAGGGTAAGCCCATTGCCTGCTATATAGTTCTTCATTTCCGGATTGCGGAGGAAGCACCACATAGGCAGGATTCCCTCCGAAAAATCGTCGGTCACCTTTTCCTGCGGAACGGGCGAGGAGGGCAGGAGCTGATAGTCGCAGTTTTCATAGACGGGCTTAAGCTCGTTTATAACAAACCAGCCGTCATCCGTCCACCTTACGGGCGCAAGGAAGGTTTCGCGCCCCATATGATGGAAATAGCTTTCGGAAAGGCGGAAGCCGAGGAAAACCGCCCACCAGCTGCCATCCGCAGCCTCAACTATATCCGCGTGACCCGTTCCCGAAACGGGATTCGCTCCGCACTCGTTGTGGTTGGTGAGTATCGGGTTGTATGGGCAGCCCTCATACGGACCGAAGGGCGCTTTTGCGCGCGCGAGGGTTTCCATATGCATCATTTCCGTGCCGCCCTCGGCAAGCATAAGGTAATAATAGCCATTCAGCTTATAGATATGCGCGCCCTCGGGACAGCGCCCGAACGAGCCGGTCCAAATCTGCTCCGTTTCGGTAAGGCGCTTTCCCGTCCTAATGTCTATCTCGCTCATTCCGATGCCGCTGACGCCGTTCTTTTCAAAGGTTGAGGTGAAATAGACCTTCCCGTCATCGTCAAAGAGGGGGCTTGGGTCGATTCCGCCCTGATTCACCCAAACAGGCTCAGACCATTCGCCGCACGGGTCTTCGGCGGTAACAAAGAAATTGCCGCCGTGGGAAACATTCGTGCAGAAAACGTAGAAAAGCCCATCGTGAAAGCGAATCGCGGGCGCGTAAAGCCCGCCGGAGGGGTATGCTTTAGCTAATTCAAGCTGCGAGCGGCGGGTGAGAACGTGCCCTATCTGCTCCCATGAAATAAGGTCGCGGCTGTGCCATATCGGAAGCCCGGGGAAGAACTCAAAGCTGGAATTTACAAGATAGAAATCCTCGCCTACTCTGCAAATGCTGGGGTCGGGATAATACCCGGGAATTATAGGGTTTAGCATCGGGAAGCCTCCATAAATTCTTTAGTTATCGTGCTTTGCAAAAAAGTCAAGCACCGCGCGCTCGTATTCCTCGCGCGCCTTGACATAGCTCATCGTATGGTCTGCGCCATTTACGGTTATAAGCCGCTTTTCGCTTCGGCAGGCTTCATAATTCTGCCTGCTCATTTCGCAGGGAACAAAGCCGTCGCTTTCGCCGTGGAACATCAACACGGGCAGGCGGGTAAGCCTGAGCGCGTCCCTAGCGTCCGCCGCCTTAAGGTCAAAGCCTCCAAGGGCGCGGCAGTAAAGATTGCATATGGGCATAACAGGCGCAGGCAGCTTCATAACCCTTCTGACCACATAGGAGCATTCCTCGTAGCCAACGGTGAAGCCGCAGTCCGCAATAACTCCGCGCACGCTTTCGGGAAGCGAAAGCCCCGAGGCAAGCAGCACGGAGCTTGCGCCCATGGATATTCCCATCAGGTATATTGGCGCGTTTCCGCCCGTTTTTTCGCTGATATAGCGCGCCCACAGGGCGACGTCATAGCGCTCAAGCGCGCCGAAGGTGGTATACTCGCCGCCGCTTTCCGAGTGCGCGCGCTGGTCTATGGTGAGGATGGAGCAGCCGGAAGCGACAAGGAAGCCGAACGCGAGCGAAAAATCCTTGAGCTTAGTTCCGCGATAGCCGTGAGCGCAGAGAACAACGCGCTTCTGCTCTGCTGCGGGAAACCAAAGCCCCGTGAGGCGCAAGCCGTCAAGGCTCGTTATTTCCACCTGCTCGTGCTTTCTCTCAAGCATTGTTGCGCTCGCCGCGCGAATCTGCCCGTCAAGCAGCCTATATTCCTCCCTTACGCTGTCGGGAGT
>CAZUTB010000177.1:0-4979 GCA_964622905.1 uncultured Oscillospiraceae bacterium
ACGCCCTTTCCGGAATAGGACTTGGCAGAGCCGGAGTAGAGCAGGCGTAGCGTGATGCTGCCCGCGATTCCGTCCGCGGAAATACCGTTGCCGGACTGGAAAAGCTTGACCGCCTGATAGGTAGCCTCGCCGAAATCGCCGTCAGCCTTCGTGTTGAGATAGCCAAGCGAAATGAGCGACTGCTGCATAGTCTTTACAGCAGAGCCGTTATCGCCCTTTTTAAGGGTGGCGTAATTCTCGGTGGATACAGGCTTTGGCGTGGCGGTTTGCAGCACGCGGATGGTAGCGGGGTTCGGCGTAGTCAGGGATATGCCCTGAGAGCTGAGCCCGCCGGTAATCGGCGTGAGCAGCGGAGAGGAAGGATTATCGGTGGCGCTGTTCCAGCCGACAATCGTCTGCTGCGGGTCAAGCGCCTGACCGGTTACAACGGGCGTAGGCGTCGGGGTGGCAGCACCGGTGGTATAGATAAATATGCCCTGGCTGTTCCAAGGCGAAAGGTTCGCGTCCGCAAGCGGGTCCGATGTGGTCGGGTCCTCGCTTGAGCAGCCGGCAAGCGCAAACGCAAGCAATAGCATCAACGCCGCAGCCGCAAAATATCTCCAATTTCTGCGCACCTGACAGTCCTCCTTTATGTTTGACCGCCGCCATATAACCAAAGGCGGCATTCCGCTAATTTCTCTTCTCATTCGCATGGGGCGAAAATCTCCGCCGCCCATGCAAAAATACAACGAAGCAAAAGCGTTATTTCTTGCAGAGAAAAGCGGCGGGCGTCAAATTTATCATGCTGTTTGACGCCGCTTTTACACCCTCGCTGTCATTATAATTGCGCGGACAGGATTAGTCAACAAAAACACCCGAAATATGGTAAGTCTTTGCCCTCGTCAGGCTTCAAAAACAATCTCGCCGCCGCAGATGGTCATTACAGGCTCGCACTCGGACATTGAAACGGGGTCAAGCTCGCAGATATTCTCGCCGAAAAGGGCTATATCCGCAAGCTTTCCAACGGAAAGAGAGCCTGTTATTCCGTCGAGGAACATTGAGCGCGCGCCGCCCTCGGAGCAGGCTCTTACAGCCTCACCCAACGAAAGCCTCTCCTCTTTTTTGGGCATAGGTCCACAGATTCCCTCGCCGATAGGCGCATCGGGGTCTATTGTATACTCGCTCTCAAAATGCGAGGACATATCATAATGCGTTTTTGCCCATGTTCTGGTCATCAGCCCGAAAAGCGCCTCGCAGTAATGCGGCATTGAAACAGAGTAATCGCTGTGAACCGCAAGCGAAACACCGGCGCTGACGAGGCTCTTTGCCGGATATTGCAGCATTGCGCGGCGGCTGCCGATATGCTTGAGGTTGAGGCACCAGAACAATTCCATATTCATCCAGTACGGAGCAACTATCGCGGACGCGCCTATATCAGCCATGCGCGCCTTTTCGGCATCGGAAACAAGCTGCATATGCGCAAAGGCGGGCCGCCTGTCGCGTTCGCCGTTTACGCTTCTTACATACTCAAGCGCGCTGAGCATATAATCCGCCGCCGCGTCGCCCATCTGATGAATATGAATTTGGAAGCCGGCGCTGTCCGCGCGAAGGAAGAGCGAGCGAAGATAATCCTCATCCTTCCAGATTTTCATTCCTCGCCAGCCGTCCGTTCTATCGGAATAAGGCTCGGAAAGATAGGCGGTTTCGGTTTCAAGCACCATATCCGCAAGGAATTTGAAGGCGCGAACCTGAAAATACGGAGTGGAAAAGCTGTTTGAAACGGCAACGCACCTGTCAATAAACTCCTCGGGCTTAACTCCCCTGCATTCCTTATTGGTCACAAACCATGCGCCGCGAACCTTTATCTTAAGCTTACCCTCGCGGGCAAGCTCCTCATATGCCATATAGTAATCGGAGCAAAGCTCAACCCCGGGGTCGTAAAGCGAGGTTACTCCGCGCCGAAGAAACAAATCCTGAATCCACAGAATCGCCTTTTTGCGCTGGGAGATAGAATATTTCGGCAGATAGGAAAACATCAGCCCGCCGCACATAGCCCCTGCGGTTTCGAGCATATAGCCCGTAGGCTCACCGCTTTTATCGCGAACGATAATTCCGCCCTCGGGATCCTTTGACAAACGCGAAATCCCCGCAAGGTGCAGCGCCGCGGTATTGACCCACGAGGAATGGCCGTCGTCGGATTGCAGAATCATGGGCTTATCGGGGCAAAGCGCGTCAAGCGTTGAAGCGTTGAGCGCGTTCTCGGGAATTACAGAGGCGTCAAAACCCATTCCCGCGTACATATCAAGCTCCGGATTCCGCGCGATATAGTCCGAAATTATCGCCTTTACCGCGTCAAGCCCTACATGAAGCGGAAAAAATATCTGATAGAGCTGCTTGAGCGCGCAGGACTGCATGTGCGCGTGCGCCTCGCACATTCCGGGCAGGACAGCCGAGCCCTTCACGTCGATAACGCGAGTGCCGTCGCCGATATATGGAAGCGCGCCGCTCTCAGCGCCGATATACGAGATTTTTCCGTCCGTGACAGCCAGCGCGCCGCGAATAAGCCCGCAGTCGTCGCCTGCGAAAAACACGCCGTTTTTAAGCACAATATCCGCTTTCCGCGCCACGGAGCGTCACTTCCTTTGTATATCAAGCTGCATAACAAAAAACCTGCACAAACGTATATATTACATGGTGCTGTGGGAGATTGCAATAGAGCGGGGGCAACAAAATACGCTTGCTTGCCAAAACTAGAGTTTTGGCAAGCTGCGCTTCGGATTACAATTAAGGGGTATCTCCTTCATTGCTTCCCTAAAGCAGCAATCAGGTTTTTTGACATACCGATGTATATATCTGATATATTTGCATATAATATAGCAGCAAATTAATAAGGACTATAAGTAGTATTCAGTCTTACGGTTCGTTTACACTTTTTTCATTGACAGATATACTGTTATGGAAGAATTCTCGGAGGCGGTCAAGCTGGATACAATAAATTATAAGGCTTTGGGAAGAAGAGTTCGGGAAAGCCGCAAGGCGCAGGGGCTCACTCAGGAAATGCTGGCGGAGCGCTGCGACGTTTCGCTTTCATTCATAGGGCACATAGAGCGCGGAACGCGTACCGCGAGCATTCAAACGCTTGTGGCGATTTCCGAGGCTTTATCCGTGAGCCTTGATTACCTTCTGGCAGACAGCATGACCTCGCCGATGGGCAAGCAGGCGCCCGAATCGCTGTCCGGAGGGAAGCGCAAGGTGCTGCGTGAAATATTGCAGGCGCTGACGGACGGCGTGGAAGGATGGAATGACTGAGTGACGCTCCGCTAACGCTACGCTTTCGGAGCAAATGCGCTTTGCTTATTTGCTCCGGTTTCCAGCTTTTACTGTTCGGCTGCGCCTCACGGTCGTAAAAGCTGCAAGGAAGCGGTATAGATACCGCTCCTCGGGGCGGCAAAGCTGACAACTGCGGAACTTAATTAAGGGGTTCCCCCTTAATAATCCTCCTGAAAATTGGTGACATAAGTTTCGGGGGATTGCGGCAGGGGGCGCTTATTAACAGATTGTTCACCGAATACGCATAAAATAAGAAAAGATTTCGTTGAAAACCACCGCGCGATATTGTATACTATGCTATGATTACTAAGAAGGGTGGTTACTCCGATGATAAATTATCTCAGCATTATGCTTGATGAAGCAGTTGCCGCTACCGGCGCAGCAGGAGCGACAGGAACCGCTACTCAGAGCACTACTGCCGCACTGCTTACAACGCTGATCCCGATGGGTCTTCTGCTTGTTGTATTCTATTTCATGCTTATCCGTCCTCAGCGCAAGAAGGATAAGAAGGTTAAGGATATGCTCGCCGCCCTGAAGGTGAACGACCGTATCTGCACCATCGGCGGAATCTACGGAACGATTACCGGAATCCGCGAGGATACCGTTGTTCTCTCCGTAGGCAAGGACAACATGAGCATGGTCGTTGCCCGTTGGGCAATCCGCAACGTAGAAGAGGGACAGATTGAGAACGACAGCGAGCAGCTGGTCTGACAATCTGCTGTCTGTTCCTCTAATAGCTAATAGCTATTAACTGATAGCTAATAAAAGATGGCTTGCAGATAATGCGAGCCGTCTTTTAGTTTATCAAAAGTATTCTGCCGCGCTTTCCCTGTTCTGTTTATGCCTTTCCGTGAATATGGTAAACAAAAAACGGAGTGAAAAGCATGACAGCAAGGCAGTCAAACACAAAAGGATTCCTGATGGGCTTGCTCGCGGCGGCGGCGGCGACAGCCGTAATGATAATTCTCTTTACACTTCTGCTGATGGCGGTGCGGCTCAGCGACGGCGCGGTGAGAGCCATAAATCAGGTGATAAAGCTTGTATCTGTCTTCATCGGCGCATATGTCTGCATCGGCAGGGGCGGCGAGCGCGGGCTTATTCGGGGCGCAATTCTCGGGGCTGCGTACATGGCGCTGGGAGTGCTTATCTATATGCTTTTCTCCGGTCAGGGCTTCAATGCGTCCGCATACCTTTGCGATATACTGATGGGAGTCGCGGCGGGCGGCGTTATAGGAATGCTGCTTTCGGCAATGCCGGAAAAGAAAAAGTAAAACGCAACATTTCTGCGCGGGTTCGCGTACTATATACGAGGTGATACTGATGACGAAGAAATTGAAGTCTGTCCTCTGCGCATTATTCGCCCTGCTTTTGATTTTCCCATGCGGCGGAATTCTGTCTGCGCGCGCAGATACGATGAAGATTATCTGCAATGTGGGCGGGAATATGTACCGCGTAAAGCTGAGGAAGAGCGCCGGCACGGACTCCGCTGTAATCGGGCAGTATTTCGTGAGCGTTGAGGTTAACGTTATTTCGGAGAATAACGGCTGGGCGCACGTCACAATAGGCGGGCGCGAGGGCTATATGATGAGCAAATTCCTCAAAACACCCGACGGCTGGTATTACGAGGGCTATCCGTGCGCGGCTGTATATCCGGACGCAGACGGGCTTAT
>CAZUTB010000178.1:0-4975 GCA_964622905.1 uncultured Oscillospiraceae bacterium
GAGCCTACCGATACTCCCGAACCTACCGATACTCCCGAACCTACGGACACTCCCGAGCCTACCGATACGCTCGAGCCTACGGACACTCCCGAGCCTACCGATACTCCCGAACCTACCGATACTCCCGAGCCTACCGATACTCCCGAACCCACGGATACGCCTGTACCCACGGATACGCCTGTTCCGACAGATACGCCTGTGCCGCAATACACGGTTGAGCTTATCGCCGGTGACGCCGACGAGGATAAGCTTATTCATATTCAGATTTCGGACAGCCCGAAGAAGTACGGCTTTGTGAAGAGCATGACCATGACGGTCAAGGCGGGACGCGCGGTGAACCTGCCTCCGTGCATACTCATGTCCGATATTGACAATGATGAGAGCGTAACCGGCTTCGTTGTCCCGTCCGACGAATACACCGTCGAATGGTACACCGAGAGCGATTTCAGCAGAAGCAGCAGGTATAAGGCCGGAACTCCCATCTGGAATAATACGAAGCTTTATGCTAAAATAGTGAAAAAGCCGAAGCCCGAAACGCCAAGCGAACCCTAACACAGATTTTTACTTGCCGACAGCGGAAGGATTGACGCGAAGATGGAAAAGCAGAAAATTGAGTTCAAGTCCGTAACGGGGCAAATGCTCGAGGGATGGATTTACCTGCCGGACGGCGAGTGCCGCGGCGTAATCCAGCTTGTTCACGGAATGGCGGAGCATATCGGAAGGTATGAGGAAGCCGCGAAGGTTTTTGCCGGAAGCGGTTACGCCGCCTGCGCGCACAATCACTTGGGTCATGGGGAGCTTGGGCGCGAAAAGCGCGGATATTTCGGCGAAAGCAACGGATGGAACAACCTGGTTGAGGATGTTCACACCTTCAGAAAGATAGTTACCATGCGCTATCCCTCGCTTCCATACTTCATTCTTGGGCACAGCATGGGCTCGTTCATAGCAAGAACCTATGTCGTCAAGCATTCGGGGCTTACGGGTCTGATACTTACCGGCACGGGTCAAAAGAGCCCGAACCTATTGCGCTTCGGCAGAACCGTCGCTTCAGCGGTTAAGCTGTTCGGCGGCGGCGATAAGCCGTCAAAGCTCATACAAAAGCTCGCCTCGGGCGCAAACAAGGATTCGTCATGGCTCACTCGCGACGAAGGCATTGTCGCTAAGTTCGACGCGGACGAGGACTGCGGCTTCCCCTTCACCGCCGCGGGTTACTACGATATGTTTGACGGTATGCTCAGGCTCACGGACGACAGTTTTGTCCGCGCGGTATCCGCAAACCTGCCGATTCTGCTCCTTTCGGGCGAAGAGGACACCGTTGGCGATAAGGGGCTTGGCGTCCGCCTCTGCGCAGAGCAGTTCGAGCGCGTCGGCGTTCGCGATGTTGAAATGAAGCTCTATCCCAACGCCCGCCACGAGGTTTTGAACGAAACCAATAAGGATGAGGTCTACGCCGATATTCTCGCCTTCCTGGAGCGCGTCATTCGCGATAAGGACCGCGAAGCCCCGACCGAGGAAAAACGCACCCGCCGCGTAAAGAGCGTGTAAAGCTTTATCAGCACAGGCTTATAAGCGCAGATAAACGATATACGAAGCGGTAGCGCCGCTCCTCGGGGCGGCAAAGCCACCCAAAGCGGATTACAAATGAAGGGGTTTTAACCCTTCATTGCATCCCCAAAGCAACAATCTGGTTTTTTTGACAGACTGAAACACTCCCGCTTGCATAAATACAAGCGGGAGCGTTCTTATAAAACACATTATATGGCGAAGTCATATACATAAATGCGCCTTTGGTTATCAAGCACGAGTCTTGACAAATCGGAATTTATCGGGATCTAGCCGTGAAAAACAAACGTTTGAAGCGCAATATGACCGTTCCGTTCTTCATCACCGGATATGCGTTGATTGTACGGCGGAGAATTTCTTCTTCAAACATGGCGGCTTGCTCTTCCGTCAAAGCATGAAGATATGGCCGCAGCCTTGTTCCCTTTACCCAATCCACAAGCGATTGATGAGAAGGCATCGCATGATAATATACCGTTTCCCATATATCAAACGATGATGAACATCCGGACAGAATATCAAAATATTCGTCAGATTTGAGAACACTGTTCGTTTCAAGTGCAATATTCTGAAAACCCCACTTTGAGTCTTCGGCAACATCGCGTATAATCTTATATAGAGGTTCCTCGCTATTGCATGGAATCTGCACTGCGAGCGTTCCGCCCGGATTCAGCTTGCTCATCAAGTCCGGCAATAATGATTTGTGATCGGCAATCCATTGAAGGCAAGCATTGGAAAACAACAAATCATAACCGTTATGAAGTTCTCTTGCATCGCAAAGCCGAAAGGACAGCTCGGGATGTTCGCTCTGTGCTTTTTCAATCATGTCAGGCGAACTGTCAATACCGATTATTTCGGAGTCGGGAAAAAACCTGTGAAGAACAGCCGTGCTATTGCCCGGGCCGCATCCGATGTCCGCAATCTTATACGGATGACAGTCGTTCAAACGATTTACAAGGTCAATCGCCGGTTGCGTGCGTTGCTGCTTAAATTTAATATAAAGCTCCGAATCCCAGTCTGCCATATTTTCCTCCACAAAATTTACTTCGCTTGCGCCCCGACCGTTCTGGAGTTAACGAGTAAGCAAATCTACGGCTTCATCTTCCGTTTCAACAAAGAATACGTCTTTACCCTTGTTGCTTTCATAAATGAAATCCTTCAGCGGTTTGCTTGTATAGCATGAATAGTCGCCAAATACAGCAATTCTGCCTCCGTAGTTGATGTATTTTTGCAGAATTTCACCGGCAAGCCCTGTACTGAGAACAAAGAAATCCTCGGCAATGAGTTTTTTGCTGATTGCGATATTCTTAGTACCGGCTTCGTATTTGGCGCTCATCAGTACATCAAGAGCAGACTGTGCGTCTTTAATAACTATTTCATCACTATTAATTACGGCGCATAGTATATTGTTTTTCCCGACTGCCTTTATAGTCATTGTTTTCCTCCGCAGCTTCCGGTTTTTCAAACAATTCAGGTCGGTATATAACGAAAAGCAGCAGCATGAAACATTAATTATTTACATAATATTGCTGATGAAAGCGAGCTGCATTCGCCGTTCATGCCCCAAGCCTGAATTTACGTACAGCAGGGCTGGCAGAAATAAATTCCGTCCCTGCGGTGCCGCGCCCGCACAGCGTCATTTTACGCCGCGTCACTTTCCCGCGTTGGCTTCATCGTCGGCAAGCATTGTGACAAACTCCCAATAGCCGAGATCCTTCTGCTTTTGCAGTTCATCGCGGTACATATCCACAGCCTCCTTGAGGCTGAGAACTCCGTAATATTCCATGCAGTCCGCCGCTATCGAGGCGATGGTGACAACGGGAACGCGCATAACGTTGGCGGCGCGCCCGATATCATTGCCAAGCAGAGCCTCCATAACCGCGCGCTCATTCTTGTTAAGCACTCGGCGCTGATCCCTCTGCTGGGCGCGATGCCCAAGCACACGGGTGTAATACGCCGCGGATTTATCGTGAATTTCCTTGAGCAGCTCGTCGTCCGGCGCGTCCTTCATCGCTCTTTCAAGCAGCGAATAGGTGAACTGAGTTTGCTCAATAAGTATCTGCACAAGATGGTCGGGGCGGGCAAGCTCAACGGCTTCCTTATAGAGCTTCAGCGCCTCGTCAAAGCTGACAGGCAGCTTGGAAACCGCGCGCATAATAAGTATGTGCAGCCTGTAGATAAGGCGGTCGGTTTCGTTTTCGGCTCTGTCAAGCTCCGGTCCGCTGCGCAGAATCTTATCTTCCAAGCCGTAATCCATATCGGCAAGCGTTGTAATAATCAAGCCTATCGTGCGGGACGCGGGGAAGCGCAGAGAGTCGATTCCGTCTATTCCGCGAATGCTTATGCGGTAGCCCATATGCACCATCATTCGCGCTACCAAAAGCGCGCGCGCCTGCATGAGCGCGGGAGACTTGCGGGTTACGTTCCACTCCTCAACGCTCAAAAGCTCCATAAGCGCGTCCTCAAAAAGCCCCCTTGCTATTAAAACACGGCAATGCGTTTGAAGCGCGACAAGGAAGAACGTGTCCTGCCTGTAATTGGCGCAGAGCTGCATAGCCCTTACGGAAAGCTCCTGCGCCTTATCATAATCCGCGGTTTCAATAGCGTACTCCGCCTCAAACACATAGTGCATTGCGTAAGCGGTATCGTTAACAAGGTCGCTGATAATATCGCTCAGCCCAAAAAGCTTATCAAAATTATCCTTAAGCCTTCCGCTCTCGGAAACAAAATGCGGAAGTATCGAAGCGGTTCCGCAGGTGAGCATTTCGTCAATTCCGCTCTGAATGGTCGAATCGCCCGCAAAGCGCTGATACGCCTCCTTGAAGCGGGAAACGAACAGGTCGATATCAAAATCCGAAAGCGCCGCCTCGAGCAGCTTAAGCTCCGCCTCGATTCTGCCGTAATCGGGCGCGTCGCTTTCATACTCCTCAAAAGCCTGCTTTGCCTCCCAAAGAAGCGCGGTGCCGTTCTCCGGTGAATAGCAGATGATGCTTTTGAAAATAAAGTTCAAATAAGCGGAGCGGTGGGCAATTCGCGTTCTGAGCGGTATCAGCTCCATCGCCTC
Source organism: uncultured Oscillospiraceae bacterium (assembly GCA_964622905.1). Taxonomy (GTDB): domain Bacteria; phylum Bacillota; class Clostridia; order Christensenellales; family Aristaeellaceae; genus STF2-37. Next base: position 4,625 of record CAZUTB010000178.1, read on the forward strand.
GGCAATCATTGGATAATTAACGGCAAGCTCGTTATCCGTCATCGAAAGGCGATAGGTGTTAAGCGCGCGGGAATACGCGCGGGCGCGGACAAACAGGTCGAACGCGTCGGCGGGTCTCCCCTCCTCTGCGTACATCTGCGCCGCAAAGATTCTGTCATGCTCTATCTCCTCGGGCAAAAGGTCGGAGAGCGAGAGCAGATACTGGCATATAAAGGGCTTGGGCGAATAAACGCCCGTTTTCTTGTCGAACTCGATATAGGCGCGGCGCTCGTAAAGCCGCCTGAGGGTTTCTCCGACTGCGGAAACGCCCCAAAGCTTCACAGCCTGCTCAACGGTAAGCCCGTGCAGATA
>CAZUTB010000179.1:0-4972 GCA_964622905.1 uncultured Oscillospiraceae bacterium
CAACAGCTCTACAACACCGTCGACTCCATCGTGGTCGGCAACTTCATCGGCAAGTGCAGAAGCGCAGGCTATTTCTCAAAGCCTGTATCCTTTAGAATGCATGGCTTGGAGAGAGGCGGAACATCCCGCGACGCAAGAATAGCGGGCAATATCTTCTATGCCTGCGAGGAAGCCGCGATTAAATTCCCGACTAAGGATAATCAAGCGGACGCCAATGTGTATGTGAAGGAAACCGGCGGATACCTGAGAGTTATGTACCCCGCGCCGCCCAGCAACCTGCATCTTCCGGCATGGCAGGAGTTCTTCGGCTTTGATATGAACGGAAGCGAGGCTTGGTTTGACGCTGATATCAACACAAAGGATTATTCCATTGAGCTAAAGAGAAGCGAGAGCAGGCTTCCCGCACCGAAGCAAATGCTCGGGAAGCGCTTATTTGCTTATACTCCGAATGATTTGAAGCCTGCCGATATTTCGGTTTATACGGACGCTACCGGACTTTCGGAGAAGGTCATAAGAAGCCAGGATTTTTTCGGAAACGCAATTGACGGAGATAAAATCGCCGCAGGTCCGTTTAATAAGCTTGAAGAAGGAGTTAAGTATTCGATAGACCCAAGGAAAGTGAAATGAGTTTTTACTGAGGTGCAAACCTGTTGTTTTTGCCTTGAACGCCGACGGCTTAATATAATCCGTTCGCTGCGCGCCTGCTTTTGCGAACGCGCAGCGACAGCTTGTCAAAAGCATTTTTCCAACCATTGTTCTTCGTTGATTTTTCTGCCTGAATGCGGTATTATAAGCTGTACAGCTATAAGCGGCATTGGAGGAGAACCCTTTGAGTGAACGTATGGACAGAATCCGAAATTTCTGCATAATTGCGCATATTGATCACGGCAAGTCAACGCTTGCCGACAGACTGCTCGAAAAGACCGGAGTATTTCAGAAGCGCGAAATGGTCGAGCAGATTCTTGACTCTATGGAGCTTGAGCGCGAGCGCGGAATAACGATAAAGAGCAAAGCGGTCAGGATGAGCTATACAGCAAAGGACGGAAACGAATACATCCTTAATCTTATTGACACTCCCGGTCACGTCGATTTCGCCTATGAGGTCAGCCGCGCGCTTGCCGCCTGCGAGGGCGCTTTGCTTGTGGTTGACGCAACTCAGGGGGTAGAGGCGCAAACGCTTGCGAACGTTTATATGGCGTTTGACCATGATTTGGAGACCGTTCCGGTTATCAATAAGATTGACCTGCCGAGCGCTCAGCCCGACGAGGTGAAAAAGGAGATAGAGGACGTTATCGGCATCGACGCAGAGGATGCGCCCTGCATCTCCGCAAAAATGGGGATTAACATAGAGGACGTTCTAGAGGCTGTTGTCAAGCGCGTTCCGTCGCCCAAGGGTGACGCCGAGAAGCCGCTGCAGGCGCTTATTTTCGATGCGAATTATGATAATTATCGCGGCGCAATCTGTTATGTAAGAATCATGCAGGGAACGATAAAGGCAGGCACAAGAATGCGCCTGATGGCAACCGGCGGCGAGTTTGATGTTGTCGAGGTTGGATATTTCGAGCCGGGCTATGTCGCCTGCGAGGAGCTTCGTCCCGGCGACGTTGGCTATATCGCCGCGTCAATAAAGGATGTGCGCGATACAAGAGTCGGCGATACCATAACGGACGCGGCAGCGCCTGCCTCCGAGCCGCTTCCCGGCTATCGCCCCGCAGTGCCTATGGTATTCTGCGGAATATATCCCGCAGACGGCGCGAGGTATGATGATTTGCATGACGCGCTTGAGAAGCTGCATATGAACGACGCTTCGCTTTCGTTTGAGCCGGAAACCTCGGTAGCTCTTGGCTACGGCTTCCGCTGCGGCTTCTTAGGGCTATTGCACATGGAGATAATTCAGGAGCGGCTTGAGCGCGAGTTTGATTTAGACTTGGTGACAACCGCGCCGTCCGTTGTATACCACATCAGAAAGACGAGCGGTGAGGAAATCTCGGTTGACAATCCATCGAATCTCCCGCCTATAAGCGAGATTGAGGGCATGGAAGAACCGTTTGTCCGCGCGGAAATTTTCACGCCTAAGGACAGCGTAGGGACGCTTATGGAGCTTTGCAAGGATAAGCGCGGAACGTTTATAGATATGCAGTATGAGGGCAGCAGGGTAAAGCTTAATGAGATAATCTTTGATTTCTTTGATCAGGTGAAGAGCAGAAGCCGCGGCTATGCGTCCTTCGATTACGAGCTTAAGGGCTATCAGGAGAGCGATTTGGTTAAGCTGGATATTCTGCTTAACGGCGACGTGTGCGACGCTTTTTCGCTTATTGTTCACCGCGATAAGGCGTATGCGCGCGGACGCGGAATATGCGAAAAGCTGAAGGACGCTATACCGCGCCAGCTCTTTGAGATTCCAGTTCAGGCGGCAATCGGCGGCAAGGTTATCGCGCGCGAAACTGTCAAGGCTATGCGCAAGGACGTGCTTGCCAAATGCTACGGCGGTGATATAACACGCAAAAAGAAGCTGCTTGAAAAGCAAAAGGAAGGCAAAAAACGTATGCGCCAGTTCGGAACGGTCGAGCTGCCCAGCGAAGCGTTCATGGCAGTCTTAAAGATTAGCGATGAGTGAAGCTTCCGTATATATTCACATTCCCTTTTGCGTAAGGAAATGCGCCTATTGCGACTTTACCTCGTATACTCAGCTCGGAATGATTGACGAATATACGGAAGCGCTCGTCAATGAAATTTCCGATAAGGCGCGGAAACTTGGTAAGCTTTCTGTGCCAACCGTATTCATCGGCGGCGGAACTCCTTCTTTGCTTCCGCCAAAGCAGCTTTCTAGGATATTTGATACCCTGAGGCGCGGCTTTGATATTGACGACAGCGCCGAGATAACGCTTGAAGCAAACCCGGGAACGATTACAGAAGCTTTTCTTCTTGCGGCAAAAGACTGCGGAGTAAACAGAATTTCGATAGGCGTTCAGGCATGGCAGCCGCGCCTTCTCGAAATCCTTGGGCGGATTCACGGGCAGAGAGAGGTTCTCGAAACCGCAGAGCGCCTTGATAAGCTTGGCTTTCATAACTGGAACGCAGACCTTATGATGGGGCTTCCGGCGCAGACAACGGATGAGCTGCTTGAAAGCATAGATGTGATGAAACGCCTCGGAGCTACACATCTTTCCTGCTACTCTTTGATACTTGAGGACGGAACAAAATTGACGCGCGAGGTTCAGAGCGGAAAGTATATTATGCCAAGCGACGAGCAGGACAGAAGTATGTACCGCACGATGGTAAAGTACATGGATAAGCAGGGCTATCGGCAGTATGAAATATCAAATTTCGCTTTCCCGAACATGGAGTGCAGGCATAATCTTGTGTATTGGCAGAGGAAACCGTATATCGGCTTTGGATGCGCGGCTGCAAGCCAGTATGGAAGCTTTCGATACAAAAACACTCCGTCGCTTCAGGATTACATTCACGTAAAAAACCTTCTCTGCGAGCAGGAAAGCGTTAACGCCGCTGACGCTATGAAGGAAACCGTGATGCTTTCTCTGCGGCTCAACGAAGGAATTACCGATAAAGCGCTTATCGAAAGGCTATTGCCGACGGCAAAGCCGCTTATTGCCGGAGGCTTTATGGAAATGAGCGGCGAAGCGCTCCGACTTACGGAAAACGGGCGCGACGTGATTGACGATATCATAGTAAGGCTATGGGAGGGATTGGATGCCATCTCTTGAAGCATATTCAAAGGCGCTTGATTACAGCTATGCAACCGGTATATTTCCCTGCATGGAGGCTATGAATAAAGCTCCCGATATCGTCAGGCGGCTTTTGATTTCACAAAAGGGCGAGACCTCCGAGGGCGTTCAAACGCTTATCTCTCTTGCCGAAAGCAAGGGAATTCGCGTCGAAACCGCGGACAGGGTTCTTGGCAAGATAAGCGGCAAGGATAATTGCTTTGCAGCCGTAGTCTTTGAAAAGCGCGAGCAAAAGCCGCGCTCCGATAAGCCGCATATAGTGCTTCACAATCCGAGCGATAAGGGCAATATCGGCACAATTTTCAGAACGGCGCTTGGCTTTTCGCTTTCCGATATTGCGGTAATCGCGCCGTGCGCCGACGTTTTCGATCCCCACGCGGTCAGAGCCAGCATGGGCGCGCTGTTCTCGCTCAGGGTTTCGGTTTACAGCTGCTTTGAGGATTACAGACAGGAGTATCCGGAGCACAAGCTTTTCCCGTTCATGCTGACAGGCTCCTGCCTTATCGAAGAAGCGGTCAAGCAAAAAGGGGACAGGTACGCGCTTGTGTTCGGAAACGAAGGTTCGGGACTTCCCGAGGAGTTTGCAACGCTCGGAACACCGACACGCATACCTCATTCGGACAGCATAGATTCCTTGAACCTTTCGGTTGCGTTTGCAATAGGCGCGTATGAGTTCACAAAAAGAGGCGTTTGAAATGAGCTTTGAGAAGATTTATTCGGACATGAAAGCACTAACCGAATTCGTAATAATGAAGGGTTCGCTGGGCAGCGGCAGTCAGCTTGTCATCGGCTGCTCTAGCAGCGAAATCTTAGGCGGGCATATCGGAAAGGCTTCTTCACCCGAGGCGGGTGAAGCGGTGGTCAGGGCTGTGCTTGATGTTTGCGGTGAAAAGGGCATTGTGCCCGAATTCCAATGCTGCGAGCATTTGAACAGAGCGCTCGTTATGGAGAAGGAAGCGGCGATTCTTCATAATTACATGATTGTCGCGGCTGTTCCGCAGCCGCACGCAGGCGGCTCTCTTGCTTCGGCTGCTTACCGCGCAATGAAATCTCCGGTGCTTGTGTGGAAAGTCAGCGCCGATGCGGGCATTGATATCGGCGATACGCTTATCGGAATGCACCTATCTCGGGTCGCTGTTCCGCTAAAGCATGAAACCATAAAGAAGCTTGGCGAAGCGAACATAGTTATGGCGTACACAAGACCTCCGTATATCGGCGGCGAGCGA
>CAZUTB010000180.1:0-4952 GCA_964622905.1 uncultured Oscillospiraceae bacterium
CTGAAGCGTTCCGTCCGTGCAGGCGCGCATAACAGTGAACAGGTCAGTCTTGAGGAGCGGAATCACAACCTGCGCCTCGGGGTCGCCGAAACGCGCGTTGAACTCGATAACCTTCGGGCCGTCCCTTGTGAGCATCAGCTGAACGTAGAGAATGCCCTTGAAGCAAAGCCCTTCGGCAATCATCGCGTCCATTACGGGGCGAAGTATTTCAGCCTGAACCTGCTCGGCGACTTCGGGTGTGTAGAGAGGGCAGGGGGCAACCGCGCCCATTCCGCCCGTGTTAAGCCCCTTATCGCCGTCAAGCGCGCGCTTGTGGTCTTGGCTGGAAACCATAGGGACTATCGTTTTCCCGTCGCAGAAGCAAAGCACGGTTATCTCCGGCCCGTAAATACATTCCTCTATGAGCACATACGCGCCGCTCTTGCCGAATTTGCCGTCAAGCATCATTTCCTTTGCGGCTTTGAGCGCTTCCTCCTGCGTGTTGCAGATTATCGCGCCCTTGCCAAGCGCAAGCCCGTCCGCCTTTACGACAAGCGGAGGCTGCTGCGCCGAGATGTACTCTCGCGCCTTGGCGTAATCGGTGAAGGTCTTGAATTTTGCCGTCGGGATATTGTGCTTTGCCATAAGCCCCTTGGAGAATATCTTGCTGCTTTCCATTCTCGCGGCGCTCTTATCGGGACCGAAGGCGGGTATTCCCGCTTCGCTCAAAGCGTCAACGCAGCCGAGAGCCAGCGGGTCATCCGGACCTACTACAACGTAATCGACCTTTTCGTCCTTGGCAAGCTTCACTATTGCGGGAATGTCGGAAGCGCCTATCTCGGGAATGCAGCGGCAGTCAACAGAGATTCCGCCGTTTCCGGGCGCGCATATAAGCTCGTCTATCTGTTCGGATTCGCGCAGGGCTTTAACGATCGCGTGCTCGCGTCCGCCGCCGCCGACAACCAGTACCTTCATCCGCGAGTCCTCCTTAATGCTTGAAATGGCGCATATTAGTGAACACCATTGCTATTCCGTATTCGTTCGCCTTCTTGATTGAGTCGGCGTCATGAATGCTTCCGCCGGGCTGAATGATAGCGGTAATGCCCGCCTTGCCAGCCGCGTCAACGCTGTCGTCAAACGGGAAGTAAGCGTCGCTGGCAAGCGCCGCGCCCTTTACAAGCTCGCCGCTGCGCTCAATCGCCATTTGGGTTGACCAGATGCGGTTGACCTGCCCGGGGCCTATACCGAGGGAATGGTTATCGCGGGCAATCGCGATTCCGTTGGACTTGGCAAGCTTTACAATCTTCCATGCAAGGAGCATATCCTTCATTTCCTGCTCGGTGGGCTTGCGCTCGGTTACAACGGTAAGCTCGCCGCAGTCGGGCAGAAGCTTGTCGTCAATCTGCTGCATCAAAAGTCCGCCAGCAACCTTCTTCATGTCAAGAGCGTCCTTCGGGAAAGCGCGGTGAGTGGTGTCAAGCTGCAAGAGGCGGATGTTCTTCTTCTTTTCAAGAATGGCGAGCGCTTCATCGGTAAAAGAGGGAGCGATGATGATTTCGAGGAAAATCTTCGCCATTTCGGAGGCGGCTGTCGCGTCAATTTCCGCGTTGGTCACGACGATTCCGCCGTAAATGCTTACGGGGTCAGCGTTGTAGGCAAGCAGGTAAGCGTCGCTTACCGTGTCCGCAACGCCTACGCCGCAGGGGTTTCCGTGCTTGCAGGCGACAACCGCGGTCGTATCAAACTCGCGCAGAAGGTCCAAAGCTCCGTTAGCGTCGTTGATGTTGTTGTAGGAAAGCTCCTTGCCGTGCAGCTGCTTCGCGGCGGCAAGCGTTCCCGCTACATCGCCCATCTCGCGGTAGAAGGCAGCAAGCTGATGCGGGTTCTCGCCGTAGCGCATTGGCTGAATGCGCTCATAGGTCATCGTAACGGTTTCGGGGAACATTTCGCCGCCGTCAAGATGCTTTAGCAGATAATTCTGAATCATTGCGTCATAGGAGGCGGTGGTTGCGAAAACCTTGTAGCTCAGGTACTTCTTCGTTTCGAGGGAAACATCGCCCGTTTCCGCGAATTCCTTTATAACAACCTCGTAGTCCTTGGGGTCTACGATTACGGTCACGTCCTGCCAGTTCTTTGCGGCGGCGCGGAGCATTGTCGGCCCGCCGATATCAATGTTCTCAATAGCGTCCTCAAAGGTGCAGTCGGGCTTTTCAATGGTCTTGCGGAAGGGGTAGAGGTTGATGATAACCATGTCTATCGGCTTGATTCCAAGCTTTTCAAGCTGAGCCATATGCTCGGGATTCGAGCGCATTGCCAGCAAGCCTGCATGGATGGAGGGGTGAAGCGTCTTTACGCGCCCGTCGAGGCATTCGGGAAAGCCGGTAACGTCGCTGACGGAGGTAACGGGGATTCCCGCTTCCTTGATAGCCTTCATCGTTCCGCCCGTGGAAAGCAGCTCAACGCCCTTGTCGGAAAGCACCTTTGCAAGCTCGGTTATTCCCGTTTTGTCGGAAACCGAAAGAATAGCTCTGCGAATCATGTGGTGAACCTCCTCTTTTGTCGCCGTATCGCGGCGTAAATGCCGCAAAATACTTACCGCCCCGCTAAGGGGCGGAGGAATCGCTATAGATCCATTCCCGGGTAGATGTACATGGTTTTCTTAAGCTGCGCGCCCATCTGCTTCATAAAGGTGATGAGCGGCTTATTGCGCCTCAGTACCAGCGCGTCCATCTGATAAATATCGCTCTGCGCAAAGGCGCTCATTGCGCTCTTAAGCAGAATTGAGCCGTAGCCCTGGCAGCGCATCTGCGGCAGAACGTACATCATGGTAAGCTCTGAGCGCGAATTGTTTCCCGCCGCGAGCAGCTCGCCTACAATCCGTCCCTCGCGCAACAGCCCTATCGCCACAAAGCGGCGGCATTGCATAAGCGCAAGCAGGTTGTCCGCGGTAAGCCGCGAGATTCTATGCTGATTAAGGCGCGCAAGAAACTCATCCTGCTGAATCGCGGTTTGCAGCGGAACGGGCGCAATGCTCATTTCGGGAGTCATAAGCGGCGCGGGCATACCCGGAACGATGGAAAGTGTTACCATATCCTCCGCGTCGTCCATGATGAAGCCGTTCTCCGAAAAGAAGGTGAGCAGGGGCAAATCGCGCGGCGAAAGCTGGGTATAAAGCCTTGCGGGAGGGAGGTCGCCCTCGCGTACCATTTGCAGCGCGCGCGCGTAGAGCGCGCCGAAAAGCAGATAATAGGTGTCCTCGCCGCCCTCCATATGCAGGTAAATCTGCATCGGCTGCTCGGGGAAAAGCTCGCGCGCCGAAAAACAAAGCAAGTATCCGCTTCCGCGCTGCATTCCCGTTTCGTCAGAGGCGATAAACACGTCCTGCGGCGGCAGTCCCATATATGGCTCGTTTGGGTTTGTTACCCGCAACATTCACGTTTCTCCTTAGCTGTATAGCCGCCGGCGGCTGACTTTCAGCCGTCTTTTCCGGCAGCGGAACGTATGCTGACCGTCCGGCCGTTTACCGTTATCCTGTCATCGCAGAAATCCGCGACCGCCTTAGGCAGAAGAATATGCTCCTGCCCAAGCACCCTTGCCGCAAGCGTATCCGGAGTATCGCCGCTCAGCACGGGAACGGCTCTTTGCGCTATTATCACGCCTGTATCCGTTCCCTCGTCCACAAAGTGGATTGTGGAGCCGGACACCTTCGCTCCGTAGTTCAGCACAGCTTCATGCACGAAATGCCCGTACATTCCCTTTCCGCAGAAGGAGGGAATAAGCGCGGGATGAGTGTTGATGATGCGCAGAGGCAAAGCGGCTATTGTCTGCTTTGGCAGTATGCCCAAAAATCCTGCAAGTACAACAAGGTCGGGCTTCGCCGACATTATTGCCTCATGGCGCGCGCTCTGGCAGGCGGCTAAATCGGGGTAATCATCCTTGTGAATAACAACGGACGGTATTCCCGCCTTAGCTGCGCGCTCAAGCGCATAGGCTTTTCGGGCGGAGGATAGCACCAATACTATTTTACCATTTATCATACCGCTTTGACAAGCGTCTATAATGGTTTGCAGATTCGTTCCGCCGCCGCTTACGCATACTACTATGCGCTTCATCTCAGCACCAGCTTCTCGCCGCCCTCACGCCTGACGATTGAGCCGATTCTGTATGCCTTGTCGCCTTCCTTTTCGCAAATGGAGATAATTTCGTCCGCGTCCTTCGGGTCGGCGGCAGCAACCATTCCGATGCCCATGTTGAAGGTGTTGTAGATTGAGCGGTCGTCCATCTGCCCCTCAGCCCTCAGAAGCTCAAAGAGCGGGGGAACGGGCCATGTTCCGAGCTTTATTTCGGCGGCAAGCGCGTCGTCCGGAATGCAGCGCGGAATGTTCTCGATAAAGCCGCCGCCGGTTATGTTTGCAATTCCGTGAATGTCAAGCTTTCCAGTAAGGCTCATAATAGTCTTTACATAAATGCGGGTGGGGGTGAGAATCATTTCGCCAAGCGGCTTGTCCATTCCGTTGTACACCTTGTCAAGGTCGTGCTTTCCGTCCAAGATGAGCTTTCTCACAAGCGAGAAGCCGTTGGAATGCAGACCGCTGGAGGCAAGACCGATGAGCACGTCGCCTTCCTTGACCTTATTTCCGTTAATGCTCTTATCGCGGTCAACTATTCCAACGCAGAAGCCCGCCATATCGTATTCGCCTTCCTGATAAAAGCCGGGCATTTCAGCGGTTTCGCCGCCGATAAGCGCGCAGGAGGACTGAACGCAGCCCTCGGAAACGCCCTTGACGATTTCGGCAATCTTTTCAGGCTCCATCTTTCCGCTTGCTATATAGTCAAGGAAGAAAAGCGGGCGAGCGCCCTGGCAGATAACATCGTTTACGCACATCGCAACGCAGTCGATTCCGACGGTGTCGTGCTTGTCAAGCAGGAACGCGAACTTGAGCTTTGTTCCCACTCCGTCCGTTCCCGCAACA
>CAZUTB010000181.1:0-4951 GCA_964622905.1 uncultured Oscillospiraceae bacterium
TATTCCTGTTGAGGAATTAAACAGGGACAAAAAGGGCTTTCGCATCAAGGCGCTGCGCGACAACGGCTTTAACAGCATAGCCGACGTTTACACAGCTTCAGTGTACACAATTACGGCAATTAACGGAATAGGCGAGGACAGCGCCCATTCAATAAAAAAAATTGCCAACGGCATAGCGGCAAAAGCCCGGCAGGGAACTAAAATCAAGCTGAGTACGGATAGCAAAACAGCCGCGGCAACACAGCTTGTAACATCGATATACAAATATAATCAAGCCTTGCCGCTCGCTGACAAATGCAGGCGAATCCTCAGTCTGCACGGCCGCGAGACCGATTATGCCACGGCTGATATAGCGCCAGCGTTAAGCGGGCTGAGATGGCTGTTTACATCAACGGCAAAAAAGCAAAGGGCGACCGAGGCCTATAGCTTTCTTGAGCAGGTGCTATCCGGTGAATACGGTCAAGTGCCGCCCGAATCATGCGCAGCGCTCGACGCCGTGAACAGGAGCACAAATATTCAGGCGTGGCAGGATTTTACCAATAACTCTATCCGATATTTTAACGTGCTTGAAGACATCATTCCGGGTGTTCTTGGCGCATACGATACGGTTTACGGGCTTCCGGAGGATTTAGCGCGCGAAATCCAAGAGCAGAGCTTCTCTCCCGACGGCTTGCTTTGCGAGCTGCGCCGTTATCAGGAATGGGGCGTAAAATACATCTTGCATCAGGAACAGGTGCTTCTCGGAGATGACAGGGGGCTTGGGAAGACGATTCAGGCTATAGCGGCTATGGTATCGCTTCATAATACCGGCGCAACGCATTTTGCGGTCGTCTGCCCCGCGAGCGTTATTACTAACTGGTGCCGCGAGATTCAAAAAATGAGCGGATTAAGCGTAATAAAGGTTCACGGCACAGGAAGAAGCGACGCTCTTGATTCGTGGATAAGCAATGGCGGCGTAGCTGTAACAACGTATGAAACCACCGGCTATTTTCAATTTGACAGCGCTTTTAAATTCGCCCTTTTGGTAGTGGACGAAGCGCACTACATTAAAAATCCCGAAGCCCAGCGAACGGCGAATGTGAGGCAGTTGAGCGCTCACGCGGCGCGCACATTGTTTATGACGGGCACGGCCTTAGAAAACAATGTTGATGAAATGATCGAATTGATAAAACTGCTTCAGCCCCGTATCGCGGCGCAGGTTCAAAAAATGGCGTTTTTATCCACCGCGCCGCAATTCAGGGAAAAGATAGCTCCCGTATATTACAGACGAAAGCGTGAGGACGTGTTAACGGAGCTGCCTGATTTGATTGAAAGCAAAGAATGGTGTACGCTGCTGCCAAACGAAGAAGCGCTATATGAGCAGGCTGTCCTTAGCAAGCGCTATGCCGATGCGAGGCGGGTGTCATGGAATGTTGACGACCTTAACGAATCATCAAAGTGCAGGCGTTTGGTTGAAATAGTAGAGGAAGCGAAGCTTGAGGAACGGAAGGTTATCGTTTTTTCATTTTTCCTCGATACCATTCGTAAAATAGCATTATTACTGGGCGACAAATGCCTTGAGCCTATAAACGGCTCTGTTTCGCCACAGCGCAGACAGGAAATAATCGATGAGTTTGATGACGCTCCGTCGGGAACTGTGCTGGTGGCGCAAATACAATCAGGAGGCACCGGCTTAAATATTCAATCAGCGAGTGTAGTGGTGCTGTGTGAGCCGCAATTCAAGCCCTCCACGGAGAATCAGGCTGTTTCGCGCGCATATCGCATGGGGCAAACGCGCAATGTATTGGTTTACCGGCTTCTTTGCGAGGACACGGTTGATGAAAGGATAATATCTATTCTTGAAAGCAAGCAGACCATTTTCGACGCTTTCGCTGACGAATCGGCTGCGGCTGCCAAGAGCTTTGAGCTGGACGATAAAACGTTTGGCGACATCATTAAAGATGAGATCGTCCGCATCAACGCCAAGTACGGCAGAAGCAGCACGGCGGACAAGGCCGAATAGCCCGCAGAAATACAATAAAAAGGCGCAGCCTCCGCCGCGGAAGCCGCGTCTTTTTGCTTGAAACGAAGTTATGCCACGCATTTTTTGCGCAAAAGCTTCTTCGTCAGCCAAGCCGTTTTCACCGATACGCATGTTTGTGGTATGGATACGTTTATTGCGATTTTTTCACTCGTCCTTGCAGCCGCACCCGCATTCATCGTGAACCGATACGCCGCTGCAGGCTACATAGGCGTCGCCCACGGTTGTAGTCGCGCCAAATTGGACGGGAACGGCCACGCGAATATTCTGACTGATAGTAAAGGAACAGGATCCGTTTTTAATACCGCAGCACGCATTTTCTCCCGATGTAACCACGGGCTTGCCGCGGCATTCGGTGGCGGGCGCGCCTGTATGCGCAAATGGCGTTATCGTGACCGGAACGCAAATAGCGGCCGATTGATAGCCAACAGCCGGGCAGACTTGGTTATCGGAGGTTGTTTTGGTCTTATCCTCAAGCATAGGAAAAAGGGCTCCTTTCATAATTGGGTTTACTCTAATCTATGCTCACGGTGCTGTATGGGTTCAATCATTCGCTATTTTATCCCGTTTGTCCTTATAAAACAAAAAATGTCGCGGGAGAGCCGAGCAATCGGCTTTCCCGCTTTTTTGCGTTTTGTGCTTTACGCTTTACTGCACCCGCACAGTCCCCGTCTCATCACCGAGAATGTTTTTCATTACCCATTCCGCATTGAGATTAGACATACGATATATTGTGTTGCCCAGCTCGCTCGTTTCATCAGTCCACACCACAAAAATGGAGTCCTCTGTTTGGACATAGGTGTTGCCTTCCATCTTGGGAAGCCATTCACGACGTGAAACCGTCTTTAGCAATGCGCCGCCGCTGAGATAGAAAACGTTGTTTCGAAAAACGAAATCGCTTGCGGGTATATCATAAGAATGCGCCATATAACCGGAACTGTTCATTGCGTAGTCGAAATACCCGCCTGAAAAACCAAAGCCGGTATACAGGAAGTAGTTATCCTCGATCACAACATTTTCCATGCGCTCGGTGTTATAATCAGGTTCGTCTCCTTCCGGGATAAGGAATATTTCTACCGGCATTTCGCAGTATTCTATAACATTGCCAGCATAGGTAATGTTACTTTCGATTGCAGGCAGATAGGCGTCCTGATTTGAGACGCCCGCATCCCAGCACTGATAAATGTAACAGTCCGTTACGGAATAGTGATCATAAACGCCGTCGCTTTCCACGGCGTTGCCCATCACGACAGGCATACCGTAATCCGTGTAATTCTGCGCACAGCCGCCGACCCAGCCGATTTCACAGAAGGAAACATCGTATGCCATCCAGCCAAATATGGCGTGAGCGCCGGTATACTTGATGCAGAGATTATTGAAAACAGCGTCTTGCGCAGGGAAAATGATGTTGCGGCGTTCCGCAAATTCGATGCTCTCATACACCTCTGCCGGATTTCCGCTGTCGCAGCGCAAATACAGAGCGCCCCTTGGAGGCTCCGCCTGACCTAGCAAGTCTGCAATATCTGACCAGTCAAGATTCACACTCTCCATCTCGCAAAAGAACATCAAATCTTCCGATAGTTCTGTTCTTACATTAAACGGCGTGCTGTTATCCGCAAGCGAAACATAGCCGTCGATATAATACGGGTACACCTTTTTTGCCCAGCTCTCGCCGCCGTTAAAAACAAGAAGCCCGCAATCCATAACTCGATCAGTATATACCCAGATATTATCCGTCCCCTCCAGCAGAGACCATTTTGCGGGGTCGTTTGCGTTTTCCGTAGAACCGTAGATGGACGGCTTCTCGCCGCTGCCGTATGCCGAATACGTTACGCCCGGTTGAGCTTTGAGCATACCGCGCCAAATCTCACCGCGGTTAAAGTAAACGCCGTCGCCCTCGCGCAGGGACGCCGTGTTAACCTTGTCCAGAGTCTGCCACGCGGTTTCCGGCGTCAAACCGTCGCTCGCGTCATTGCCATCTGCCACGGAAACATAGTACGCCGTGCCGGTGCAGGCAAGAGAGTCCATGTTGGCGCGGATTCGTTCGATCTGCGTATCCGCTGCCGACAGCAGCGCAATATCTTCCGCGCTCGGCTCATTTGTCCGCAGCGCGTTATAGCTGCCATGCGCAGAGTAATACAGCCGCACGGCCATTTTGATTGCAGCTTCGCGTATGAGCGCTTCGCTAAGGTGAAAATCCGTTGAATGCATTTGAGCCGTCTGCGTATAATCCACAAATGTCTTGCGGTTTTCAAGATCCATGCGGCGCAGCGTCAGAAAGATTGCCGCGCACTTGCCGTCTAATTCCTCCGTACTGCCGTCATCGTTTGTCAGTGCAACGATACGGCTCGTATCCCTAATATAGGGATAGTCCCCCGAAAGCTGTTCAAACATTTTCATCGCTACAGAATCGGCTGTTTCTACACAGATGCCAAGACCGCGCGCATTGCAAACATTCCAGCCCAAAGCCTCAGAAGCCGCTTCTAAAAGATACAAACCGTCGTCGCGCCGCATGTCACGCCCTGGAAAGGCGGTTTCGTCCACAATGCTTGTGTACTGCGCAACGAGCGATGCGTCCTCGGTGGCAATGAATGTCTTGAGCATTTCAGAGCAGAGTGCAAAATCCGCCGGGGCAGCTAAATCGTCCAGCCAGCCGTCCGGAACGATGCCAAGCTCCTTCGCTTTTGCCAATTCTTCATCAGGCGCAGTCTCCTCTTTCTTTTCACTGCCATCAGACGAAGATGCGGCAGCAGGTGTCTGTGCCGCCTGCGGCGCCGCGGTGTCTGCCGGCGCGTTCGCTGCCTGCTCCTGTGCGGCGCAGCCAGTCAAGCCAAACAGCATTACAGCCGCCATGAGTAATGCGATTGTTCTTTTCATCATCTTGTATCCCTCCAAGTATTTATCAATTCGCTGATTTTGCATATTCACCAC
>CAZUTB010000182.1:0-2859 GCA_964622905.1 uncultured Oscillospiraceae bacterium
AAAATGATATAGGAAGCGGCATTACAGCCGCTCCTCGGGGCGGCAAAGCCACCCCCTGCGGATTATTGATGAAGGGGCTAGCCCCTTCATGCTTCCCTAAAGCAACAATCAGGTTTTTGACAGACTTATGTTTACTGCCCGTTTTCCGTTAATAATCGTTTATCTCGTCGTCCAAATACTCCTGGAATGCGTCCTGAGCTTTTTGAAGCGCCTTGGTTACGTCCGCGCCCTCGCGGGTGATGACGCGCTGAATCACCGCCGTCAGCTCGCGATAAAGCTGCTGAGCGAATATAGGCTCCTCGGATTTCAGGGTAATCGTGCCCTCGGTGATGGAGGAAAAGAAATCGTTGTAGAGGCGCATATCCACGTTGCAGTATTCGTCAATAACCGCCTGCTTCGCTGCGTTGTATTCCGCGTCGTTCCAAGCGCTTATCGTGGGCAGAACGGGCGCTCCCCTGTCGCGCTTTGCGGCGTAGTCGGCGCGCATTCCTTCAATAATATCATCGTCAAGGAAGGGCAGCTTGCCGAGAATTCTCAGGTAGCCCATCAGCGCGGAGGCTTGGTCCTCGGTTATGTCGGGGGAGAACATATAGCAGGTTCCGCCCGCCAGAGCGTATCTTCCCGCCGCTCCCGCAGGGAAGGGGATTAGCGAGAGGTCGCCAACGGGAAGCCCCTTGTTTGAGGTGGGCTGGTCAACGGAATCGTCGGCGGCAAAGTTCATTGCGGCCTCGCCCGTTCCCAAAAGCGAGTGCGCGCCCGCCCAGTCGGTGGTAGTCGCGTCGGCGTTGAGAATGTCGTATTTCCAGCGCAGGTCGCGGATGTATTCCATTGCCGCTACGCATTCGGGCGAGGTGAAATTGCACACCCAGCGTCCGTCCGCGTCCTGATACTCAAGCGCGTTTTTGCCGACACAGCCGAAATTCCATGCTATGTTGGTGAAGAGCCAGCCGCCGTAGGTTTCGCTCGCGGGGAACACAAGTCCGGCTTTGCCGGTTTTCTCCTTGATTATCTGCCCGTATTCGGCAAGCTCCGTAAGGGTTTTCGGGTATATCGGCAGACCGTCCGCGTCAACAAGCCCCGCCTGACGGAAAAGCTCCACGTTAAGGTGCAGCCCAAGCACGTAGCCCTCGCGCGGAAGCCCGTAAATCCTGCCGTTTTCGTCGGCGAGCATTTCGATGTAGGACGGGCTGAATTTGTCAAGCACTCCGCAGGCTTCAAGCGCGTTTGTAACATCGCCCACAAGGTGCTGGCTTATAAGCAGCTGCGGGTCGGTGAAGGGCGGCTGAAATATGCTCGGGGCGGTGTGACCCTTCGCCATCGGCACATAGTTGCTCAGGGTGTAGGAGTAGTAGTCAGGCACAAGCGTAACGTTCGGGTACTGCTTCGCCATCGTAGCCCTGTACCCCTCGAAAAGCGCCTTTTCCGCCTCGGCAGCGGTGTCGGAGGGCCAGTTGCCCAGAGTTATCGTGCAGGTAAGGTCAGCGTCTATGACCTCGCTCTCGCCGGCAAGCGCTGCGGGCGCCGCCGTAAGCATCAGTGACAGGGAAAGCAGAAGCGAAATTGTCTTCATGAACCGTTTCATGTTGTGACCTCCTTTGGAGTGATACTATGTTGTTCTTAGCGTGGTTTAGCGCTAAACTATGTTGTTATTATAGACGTAAGCTCCCATTTTGTCAATGCATAAAATAATTTTCCTTGCTTGTTAGATTCGCCGAAAAAGCGGAGCGATTTTTGCAGAGCAGCTTGATATGCGCCATAAACTCGCTTTGAATTGCAGAAGCGTTGTGCCTGCGCTTTGCTTGTTCCTCCGCGCCCGCTGTGCTATACTGACTGCGCTTGGGCAGAGGAATAGTGCTTGACTGCTGCGATTTTATGAATAACGGAGAGTTGATAATATGAATAGGAAGCTTCTTGCGTTTTTCAGCGGATTTCCCGACTATCGTTTCCACGAGGATATAGGGAATAGGCTCAGAGAGGAGCTGACCTGCCGCGAAAGCCTTGTCTTTATCAGCGCTTGGTGTGACGACCACGCAAGGAATCCGGAGGACTCGGCGGGTATGCACGGAATGTTTGCCGAGTACGGTATGCCGTTTGAAAGCTTTTGCGCGATAAGGGCTTGGATGCGATAATGCGTGAAATAAACGCGCCGATACTCGGAGTAAGCGCAGGCTCAATAAATATGGCGGAGCGCTCGCTTGATACAAAGGATTCTTTAGTCCCGTATGAAGGGCTTGGGCTTGCGGATATTACCGTAAAGCCGAATTTTTCTCTTAATAATAAGGAAGTGCTGACAACACTGCTGCATCTTTCGCACACCCTCCCTATTTATGCAATGGAGGATAACAGCGCAATCTATGTGGTAAACGGTAAAACAACCTTCACGGGCAATATTCATTATGTTTCGGAAGGGCAGATAAAGCCGCTTTCGATAAGCGGGCAATAGGAGAAGCGTGAATATGCGTGAGTATCGCACAAAGGAACTTGCACGGCTCATGGGCGTTCATGTAAATACCGTAAGGTTTTATGAGCAGGTCGGCTTTTTGACGAAGCCCGCCCGCTTGCCTAACGGTTATCGCGTGTATACCGAATTGCAGCTTGACCAATGCCTGCTTATTCGCATGGCAATGAGGGCGGAGGTTATTCAGAACGGTCTCCGAAAGCAGGCTGTCAAGATTGTTAGGCTTTCTGCCGCGCTTGAGTTTGACGAGTGCTGCGCTGCTGCTGAAACGTATTGCAAAATGCTTGACCTTAATATAGGAAACGCAAGGGCTGCAATCTCGGCAGTTGAGGACGCGCTTGCGCAAAGCGCTTCTGCGGATGATAATGTCAGCCTTAAGCGGGCGGAGGCGGCGAAGCCAT
>CAZUTB010000182.1:2869-4929 GCA_964622905.1 uncultured Oscillospiraceae bacterium
TGGGATAACGAGTGAAACGCTGCGCACATGGGAGCGAAGCGGGCTGATGACGGTTAATAGGCTTGAAAACGGCTATCGGGTGTATAATTCAGCGGATATGAAACGGCTCGGTATCATACGCACCCTTCGCTGCGCTAACTACTCGCTGTCCGCAATTCTGCGGCTTCTTTCGGGGCTTGACAGATGCACGGCGGATTCCGTCGAGGCGGGGCTTAATATTCCGAAAGGCGGCGAGGACATAGTGTCAGTCTGCGACCATCTTATCGAGTCCCTTACCTCTACGAAAATGGACGCGCTGGAAATCTGCGGAATGGCTGCGAATATGCGCGAAAAGTATAGAACCATACAGTAACACACCAACCTTTGCTTCTGTCCTACAATGCGCGATGTGAAAAAAGGAGGCTGGTGTAAAATGACCGGTTATAAAAAGAAAGCCGCGCTTTTCCTTGCAAGTCAGGGAATAACCCTGTTCGGCTCGTCCGTCGTTCAGTTTGCCATCGTGTGGTATGTAACGCTTCAAACCTCGTCCGGAGCTTGGGTATCCGCGCTCACCGTAGCGGCGTATGTTCCGCAGTTCATAATTTCGTTTTTCTCTGGAGTTTGGGCGGACAGGCTTCCGCGCAAGCGCCTTATAATCATGGCGGACGCGGTTATAGCGGCGGCAACGCTCGCGCTTGTGCTGCTGCTTCCGCATATCGGCGAGGGAACGCCCCTGCTTGCCGCGCTGCTCGTCATTTCCGTAATCCGCTCGCTCGGCGCTGGAGTTCAAACGCCCGCAGTCGGCGCAGCTATCCCTCAGCTTGTGCCCGAGGAAGCGCTGATGAAGTGCAACGGAATCAACTCAACCCTTCAATCGCTTGTGCAGTTTGCCGCTCCCGCAGCGGCGGGAGCGCTGCTCTCAGCCGCTTCGCTGCAATCGGCGCTGCTTGTGGATATAGCGACGGCGGCTGTCGGCATCGGGCTGCTTTCCTTTGTTGCACTGCTGTTCAAGAGGGCGGAAGCCTCGCCGTCAATGCTGCGGGAGATGAAGGAGGGCTTTGGCTATGCAATAAAGGAGCGCTTTATCGGCAAGCTGCTGCTCATCTTCGGCGTGTTCATCTTCCTCTGCGTTCCTGCGGGCTTCCTCGCAACGCTCTTTGTCAGCCGCTATTACGGCGACACCTATTGGTACATGACTCTCACGGAGGTTATCGGCTTTGTCGGAATGACCGCAGGCGGGCTGCTTATAGGAACATGGGGCGGCTTCAAGAATCGCGTCAAGACCCTCGCTGTCGGAATGATTGCCTTCGGCGCGCTGGCTGTGCTTATGGGCGCGGTGCGGAGCTTCACCGTATACCTTATTCTTATGGCGGTCTACGGCGTTTTCCTCACAATGGTGCAAACAGCCTCCACAACGCTTTTGCAGGAGAATACCGCGCCCGAAATGCAGGGTAGAATGTTCGGGCTGTTCGGCGCGATGTATTCGGGCTTTCTTCCGCTTGGAATGGTGACTTTCGGACCGCTTGCTGACGCAATGTCCCTCCGCCTGCTCATGGTTATTTCGGGCGTATTGCTCATTGCGCTGTCGGCGGCGGTTATGTGCGACCGCTCCTTCTGCCTTCGCGGAATAAAGGCTGAAAAGCAAAGCGCGAACGCTGATTGACACGCCGTATTCGCATATGCTATACTTATTTCGAATTCGCGATAAGTGGTGGAGTCTGTCATAGAGTGCGCGAGCGTTCTATTTATCCGAATGAGTCATAATGCCGAGGCGCTTTGCGTTTCGCTTTGTTTGGCTTTAGGCTCCACACATCGTGTGAGAGCTTTTTTTGTGTAAAGGGGGAGCAATTATGGCATTTTTCCGCCGCGCCTTAAGCGCCTTGCTGCTGCTGACGCTCCTTCTTTTGTGCGTATGTCTTCCGGTGAGCGGCGAAGCGGATAAGCATTCCTGCGCCGATGGCTGCGCCAGCCGTATCGTTGCGAATATCGGCGCTGTTCCATCTGCTAGCACGCCCTTAGTCCTTCTGTATCGCCTGCTTCGGCTTATGTCTGCTTCGCGCTTTCTTGCGCTTATGCTGCTT
>CAZUTB010000183.1:0-1551 GCA_964622905.1 uncultured Oscillospiraceae bacterium
AGTCTTTAGCTCCCGAGAGCAATCGCTTTCGGGAGCTTTTTGCAGGAAATTTCGCCGAAAAACAGAAAGCTTTCATAACATGAAGCCTTAATAATACGGAGGATGCTTATGAAGAGCCCTGGAAAAGCCGACGCCTCTCTGCTTGCGCCGTGCGGAATATACTGCCTTTTGTGCCATCATCACTGCAAGTCGGATAAGCCCTGCGAGGGCTGCTATAACGGAAACGGGAAGAGCGAGCATTGCCGCAAATGCGATATACTCGCCTGCGCAAAGCAAAAGGGGCTTCGCTTCTGCGCTTCATGCGAGTCCTTTCCCTGCGGCAGGCTGACCGAGTTCGATGATTATTACTCAAAGCGCTTCGGCAGGCGCTTCCTTCGGAATGCAGTATATATGAATGAAAGGGGAGAGGACGCGCTGCTGCTACGCCTTACTGTGGAGAATAAATGCCCCGACTGCGGAGGCGTTATCTGTATCCATGACTCGCTCTGCACGGAATGCGGAAGAAAACTCGAACAGAGCAATAAAGAGCAAGAATAGTCGAGAGAAATTTCTGCGATTCTGAGATAATTCCGCTCGTAGGGAGGTTATGACGATGACGGACAAGATACTGGCTGTTCAGCGTATGCAGGACTATATAAAGGAAAACCTGAGCGAGAGGATAACCCTTGCCGACCTCGCTCGGGCGGCGATGTTTTCCCCGTTCTACTCCGCGCGCATTTTCAAGGAGCTTACGGGGCTTGCGCCTGCCGATTATATAAGAAGACTGCGCCTTTCAAAGTCAGCATTAAGGCTCCGCGATGATAACTGCAGAATCATCAGCGTTGCCTTGGATTCGGGCTATGAGAGCGTTGACGGCTATCAGCGCGCGTTTCAGCGGGAGTTCGGAAAGAATCCCGGCGAATACGCGGATTCGCCCGTCCCAATCGGTCTTTTCACGCCCTACGGAGTTAAGTTTCGCTATTTGAGAAAGGAGCAGAGTATGGAAAATGTTGCAAGCGTGTTCGTTCAGGTAATTGATAAGCCTCAGAGGAAGGTTATAGTGAAGCGCGGGGTAAAGGCTGCGGAGTATTTCGAGTATTGCGGCGAGGTGGGCTGCGACGTCTGGGGGCTTCTTAGCAGCATGAAATCCCTCTGCGGCGAGCCTGTTTGCCTTTGGCTTCCCGAAAAGTATCGCAGGGCGGGAACCTCCGAGTATGTTCAGGGTGTTGAAGCAGCAATGGATTACTCGGGCGAGATTCCCGAGGGCTTTGATGTGATAACGCTTCCCGCGGCTAAGTACCTTATGTTTCAGGGCGAGCCGTTCAAGGAGGAAGACTTTGCGGAGGCGATAACCGCCGTTCAGCAGGCTATGAACCGCTACGAGCCTTCCGTAATCGGCTATAAGTGGGATAACACAAACCCGAGAATCCAGCTTGAGCCGCGCGGCGAAAGAGGCTATATTGAGCTTCGCGCCGTAACCGAGAAATAACCCCTGCATTGCCTCCTGCGCGCCGGAATCATCCTCCGGCGCGCATTTGTTCCGCAGCAACCCCGCCATTCTGTTATCTATTG
>CAZUTB010000183.1:1561-4892 GCA_964622905.1 uncultured Oscillospiraceae bacterium
GAAAAAGCCCCGCGCTGAGCGCGGGGCTTTGCTGCCGGTTATGTGTCAGTAAATATTACTGCTTGTCCTTGTAGGGATAGAAGCCGCGGTATGCGCCCTCCTGATAAGCCTGACGCTGTTCGTCGATAATCTGCTGACCGCCTACATCCAGGATTGCCTGAATGTATTCGTCATAGACCTTGTCGAAATCCTCAGCCTTGCAGGTGACAACCTGTACCACAAACTCAGCTTCCTTGGCGGTAACCATGGAGCCGTAGTCAACGCGCGCCTGAATGGTGCGGGTGAAGCTTACCGGCTCATAGCCGCCTTCAAGCGAGTAGCCTATGCTCTTGGTAACCTCGTCCTCGTATCCGGGGAAGCCCAGAGCGGTTGCGCGGCTGTTGGCTTCGTCGGTGGCATAGCAGATGCCGCTGATGCCGACTACGTCGCGGGCGTGCATCTTGTACTCATCGGGAGTATCGTTGATGGATACGGTGTCAAGAGGAATTCCATATTCGTCAACTGTGTAGTAGTTAACGCCCTGTACGCCGTGCTGGAGGAAGTACATATTGTCGAATTCGCTCATCCAGTTGAGATACTTAACGGCGGCAACGGCAACCTTTTCTTCAACCCAGCCGGGGATAAATATTGCCATACCTGCGCCTGTGTAGGTTTCGTGAATGTCGTTTCCGTACATATCCTTGAAGCAGTCAACAGCGGTCCACTTGCCCTCGGGCACGTTCTGAGTAAGCCCCTGCTGGTAAGCCTTTTCGGTGCGCCACGGGGCGTCCCAGTTGCCGGTGAAGAAGCCGTTGTTGCCCAAAATCAGTTCGCGGTCAATGCGGTCGTCATCGCCCATTCCGAAGAAGGAGCTCATCAGACCGTCGTTAAAGCACTTGTTCAGGAAGCGGAAGGCTTCGCGCGCTTCGGGAAGCATTTCGTGGAACTTGTAGTAGGATACCCAATCCTCCTCGGTTACCTTGGAGTAATCGATTGCGGCGTCAAGCATGAACATATAGGGGTAGAGGGGATCCTGAGCATACAGGTCGGCGGAATACGGAACGGTGCTTTCTCCGCCCAGCTTGTTCTCTTTGGCTGCTGCGAGGTATGCGTAAAGCTCGTCAGGGGTAGTGGGGGCAGCCATGTTAAGCTTGTCCAGCCAATCCTGACGAATGTACATACCGCG
The DNA here is from genome assembly GCA_964622905.1 of uncultured Oscillospiraceae bacterium. GTDB lineage: Bacteria > Bacillota > Clostridia > Christensenellales > Aristaeellaceae > STF2-37. The sequence goes on from CAZUTB010000183.1 coordinate 2,727, forward strand.
GGTATGAACGGTGAAGCGGCGGGAGGGCAGATAGTACTGCTGCATACCGTCGCCGGTGTCGAACTGACCGTACTGCAGAACCTCGGGTCCGAGGAAGGTGCTGAGGGTCTGTCCATATTCGGCAAGCAGGTCGTCCAGAGGCAGAATTCCGCCCATGTCGATATATTGCAGAACCAGATTGTTGTTGTAGGTCATGCAGAGGTCGGGAGCGGTTTTACCTGCAAGGCGAGTGCTGATAAGCGTTTCCTCGTCCCAGCGGGCTATCGGAACAAACTCAACCTTGATGTGGTTGGGGTCGCCGAAATTCTCCTGAACATAGTGGAGCTGCATACAGTCTTCGACGTTGAAGCCCGAGATGCTGCGGTCGTATACCTCTACGCGCAGCGTAACCCAGTCATCCTCAGCAGCCATAGCAGGCAGAGCTATGCCGCAGAGAATGCAGAGCGCGAGAACCAGGGAAGCAATACGTTTTGCCATGATGGTGTCCCTCCTTGAGTCTTTTATCGTACACGCGCGGTCAAGCGCCGCGCATTGTGCCCCGGAAGTGTCAGCCCTTAACCGCTCCCATTGTCACGCCTGCTACAAAGAAGCGCTGAACAAACGGATATACTAGCAGGATTGGCAGAGTGGCGAAGAGGATTGTTGCAGATTCGATGGATTCGGTGATGTTCGAGCTGATGTCGTTCGCATTTCCCTCAAGAATGCTTATCTCGATGTTCTGATTGCCCTTGATAATGTTGTAGAGCTTAAGCTGAAGCGGCTGCAGATTTCTGGAGGTTATGTAGTACAGCGCGTCTGAAAAGCTGTTCCATTTCGCTACGGCGTAGAACAAGGAAAGAGTTGCGATTGACGATAGGCTCAGCGGCAGATATATGCGCGTAAGCACTTGGAAGTCCGTAGCGCCGTCGATGTAAGCCGCTTCGTTCATATCGTAGGGGAGCTGAGCAAAGAAATTCTTTAGGATGATAACGTTGAAGGTGGAGATTGCTGTTGGCAGAATCAGCGACCATTGCGTGTCCAGCAAGCCAAGCTCCTTGATATTCAGATAGATAGGAATCGTTCCGCCGGAGAAATACATTGTGAACACGGTAAAGAACATCAGCGACTTGCGCCAGCGCATACGTCTTACCGTCAACGGGTAGGCAAGCAGTATTGTGAGCAGCATTGCAAGCGCGGTATGAAGAACCGTAATCTTTATAGTGAAGTACAGGCTCTGGAACATTGAAGCGTCATTGAATATCGCTTCATAAGCTTGAGTGTTGAAGCCTACGGGCCAGAAGGTTACCTTTCCGCTCTGAATGGCGGTCTTGGAGCTGAATGAAATTGCGATTACATTAAGAAACGGCATCACGCAAATCAAAATCATCAGCAGCATGAAGATGACGATTACGGCTTGCCCTATCGAAAAGCGCTTCCGCTTACGGGTGGTTTGCATATCGTTCATCCTCCTTACCAAATTCCGTTTTCGTCAAAAAGCTTGGCGACAAAGTTGGCGATGCTGATTAGCGCAAGCCCTATTACCGACTGGAACAAGCCTATCGCGCTTGCCCTTGCAAACTGGCTGTTCTTTATGCCCGCTCTGTATACGAAGGTGGAAATAACGTCGCAGGCGTCCTGAACAAGCGTGTTGCCGATGATAAACGGTCTGTCGAAGCTGATGTTTATCATTTTTCCTACATTCATAATAAGAAGAACAACGATTGTGGAGCGTATTCCGGGCAGGGTAACGTGCCATATCTGTTCAAGCTTGTTTGCTCCGTCTATCCTTGCTGCCTCAAACAGGTCGGGGCTAAGCCCCGTTATAGCGGCAAGGTAGAGAATTGTGCCCCAGCCCATGCTGTGCCACACGCCCACAAGCACATAGGTGAACCGCCACCAGTCCTTATTTGTAAGGAAGGCTTTTTGTGTACATAGCGCCGCGTATGCTTCGCGCGCTTGGCTGCGGGCTTTGCGATTTGGAGAAGCTATTTACGGAGAATAACAGTATGCGAAACTGCAAGTACCGCTTGACAAAGGAAAACGCCTACGCCTGCAAAGCGCTTGCCGAGCATATCGCGCTGAGAAAGGCAAGCACATCGCAGTCCGACTGCGTTGCGGATATGGGCGAGCTGAGTCTTTTCCTGTCGATTGTAATGAGTACTGTCTGCGATAAGTCTTCCGCCGTTC
>CAZUTB010000184.1:0-4873 GCA_964622905.1 uncultured Oscillospiraceae bacterium
GGCTGGCAGTCGAGCAGCTCGCATATTTTGTCCAGCGTCTGAAACTTGATGCCCTTCGCTTTTCCGTTTTTGAGTATTGATACGTTAGCCATCGTTATTCCAAGGCTTTCCGATAGCTCCGTAACGCTCATTTTCCGCTTTGCGAGCATAACGTCAATGTTGATTATTATCATATGTACGCCTCATTTTCCGTCCTGAGCTGTATCGCTTTCTCGGTAAGCTTTGACAGCGCCAGCGCCGCAACGCCTATCGCCGCGCCGATAAAGCTGACGAGTACGGACAATTCAAGCAGCGCAAGCACGGAAAGCCCCACAGCGGCAAATATTATGCTGCCCGCAAGCAGCGCTCCGGAATCTATGAACGCAAGGCAGGCAATAAGCCTTAGTGCCGTCGCGTTTTCCTTAACGAAGCTGTGCTCGCGCCCGATGTGGTCGAAGATAAGGTAAGCCAGTATAAGCGCGGCAAAGCAAGGCAGACCCGTTATCCAGAGCAGTATCAGCCACGGCAGTCTTAAGCCTGCAAGCTCCGGAAAGCGCTCAGCCAAATCGGCGCTCAGCGAGGGCAGAACCACAGCGTAAAAGAGTATTCCGCATATCGCAAACCCGATAACTACCGCCTTTAGCCAGATGGAAAGCCTTTTCTGTTCCATATTCATTCCTCCCTTGAATGAGCATATGATAAACCCGCATAGAACGAATGTCAATAGAAAAATATCGAAAAACGATAAATTAATTATGAAAAACGAGCCGCGAGCGATTTCTGCCCGCGGCTCTTGAGATTACCTGCTATGCTTATCATTCGCATCTGCGGCGCTTTTATTCCGCGCACTTGCTTACCTGCTTTTCAGCTTTTCGCAAAGCTCCTTAAACTCCGCTTCAAGCGCTTCCTTATCGCCGGCGCCGGAGGATAAACGCGTTATCAGCTCCGCCTTGCGCATTTCCAGAATGGTTCTGTTTATGTCGCTTTCGGCTATTCGCGGCGGCTCCGTCTTTTTCAGCTCCGCCTTCCCGTTTGCAATGGTGAGCGTGTGCGTCCTTATCTTCTCGGCGAATTTCTCGTCGTGGCTAACAAAAATCATCGTTCCCTCGTAGGAGGAAAGCACCTCCTCCATTACCGCAAGGCTGTTTATGTCAAGATAATTCGTAGCCTCGTCCAGCAGGAGAAAATTCACCTTGCCCACAAAGAGCTTGAGCAGGGAAAGCTTAACCTTTTCGCCTCCGGATAGCGCTCCCGCCCTTTGGTTTAGGCAGCCTTGGGAGAATAGCAGGCGGCTTAGGAGCGTTCTCACAACCGTTTCGCTCTGAACACTTTCGCTCATCGCGTTCTGCAAAACGGTCTTATCCTCGTCAAGCAGCGATAAATCCTGCGCGAAATATCCGAAGCGCACCTTGGGCGCAACGCTTATGCAGCTGTCGCCCTCGTATATTCTTCTCAGCAGAGTGGTCTTTCCGCAGCCGTTTTCGCCTCTCAGATGCACTCTTGAGCCTTTTTCGAGCATGAAGCCGCAGCCCGAAAGCACGCTTTTTTGCCCGTAGCTCACGCTCAGCCCGCTTACCTTAAGGGGATATTTATTCTGAAAAGGCTCTGTAAGGGAGAAGTCCAGCTTTATCAGCTTATCCTCATGCGGTTTATCAACCTTTTCAAGCTTCTCAAGCCGCGTTTCCATCGCAAGGCGTGAGTTGTTAACCTTTTCAACCGCCTCGCCCACCTGCCGCTTGTGCAGCCTCGCCTCGCTGTTGCCCATACGCTTAGGCGTTTTGCGTATGCTCTTTGTCAGCTCGGAGCGCGCGGCAACCGCCGCTTCCAAATGGCGCTTTTCACTCACATAGTTCTCATATTTGCGGCTCTGCTCGCGCTTTTCCTTATCGCGCTCCAAAAGGAATTGCTCGTAGCCCATAGGGTAAACCTTTAGCTTCTTATCCTCTATAAGCCAAATTATTTTGCACATATCGGAAAGCAGCGCCCTGTCATGGCTTACAAGGATGTAGCTTTCCTTCTGTAAGAGGTATTCGCGCAAAAGAAATATACCCTGCCTGTCAAGGCTCGATGTAGGCTCGTCAAGGAAAACAAGGTCACAGGAGTGGAGGGATGGCTCGGAAAGCCTAAGCTTCATCGCCTCGCCGCCGCTCATTGCCGAAAGCTCCTGCTTCCTAAAGCTGAACTGCCTTAGATAGCCTATCTCGCAGCGCGCAGAAACGCTCCCTCCGTGCGCCTGCCCCGTGTACAGCGCCTCCAGAAGCGTTGATTTCCCGCAGCCGTTTTCGCCTATAAGTCCTATTTTGTCGCCCCGCTGAACGGAGCATTCGTTTATTTTGATAAGCTCCCGCTCGCCGAATTCGCATATAAGGGAGCCGGCTTTCAGTAATGTTTCGGGCATAAAAAAACCTCCTCACGCGCGCGTGAAGCGGCAGCCCCGAATACACAGCGGGGTTGATGCCGGATTTCAGCGCGCAACACACAGCCCGCTTAAACTCATAGCGGACTTAAGTATTATTGCTGCACGCTTACTTTCTCATTTCGGTAAAAATCCTCCGCATTCTTAAGCTTGCCTGTATTTTAACATATATACATATTTACGTCAATCCATAAAAATCTTGCTAAATGGCATTCTTTGCTTTATAATAACTGTCGGTTAACATGATATCCGTTGTACGGAGGATAACTGCGCTGATGAACGGAATCCTTGACGCTGCTCATATACTTGAATACGGTGCGCTCTTGCTGCCGGCAATGCTTTCGCTTAGCAGCAAAGATGACGTGCTTTTAGTTGCGGAGCTTTACAATGAGTATAAACTCTTAATGTATAAAATATGCAGAAAATACTTTAATGAGGATACGGCTGAGGTCAATGAGGCGTTTTCTGCGGCTTTGGAGTCAATTTGCAAAAAAATTTCTCAAATTAAGGCGGTAGACTGTAACAAAAGGGGAACTTATATAGTCATATTAACAGAGAACGTTTGCAGGACGCGCATTCGCAGCAGGGCAAGAAAGAGCAGCCTCCTGATAGAGTACGCGGATGAAGCGGCGTTTTCCGATGTTCCGGATATGAGCGACGTGCATACCGAGGCGTTCGGCAGAGCCGACGCAATTGATATGCTGAACGCCTTTCCCGAACTCAATGAGAAGGACAAGGAGCTTATCCGCATGAGGCATATTGACATGATGACTCTTTCCGAAATCGCTGCCGAGCTTTGCATGAGCGAGGGCTCTGTAAGAACCGCTCTTTCACGGGCAAAGTCAAAGCTTGTCAGCATCGGAAAGAAGCTGAAGGGAGGGGAGCAGGATGAATAGAAAGCGCAGAAAGGCAAGCGAGGACTTTAGAGATCCTGATGAGCTGATGCTGGATTATGTAATGCGTATGTATTACGAAAAGGAAACCGAGCGCCTGCTTGCCGAAATAGAGGAAGAAGCGCCGAATCCCGAGGCTGAGGCTTTCTTTGCCGAATATGAGAATGAGCATTATAAAGTTATTGATAAAAATACCAGGCTGCACCGCAAAAGGCTTAGGTCAAAGCAGCTTTTGCTTGCGCGTCTTGCTGCTCTTGCCACTATTGTTGTCCTCATTTTCAATCAGCCTGTAATCGCGGCTAACGAGCTTAAAAAGACTCCGCTCAAGCTTGTCATTACCGATTATGGCTACCTTTCTACCATTGATTTTGCAAAGAATGAGCTTGTGAATTTGGATATTCCGGATGGCTGGCAGGGCAATTATTATTTTTCCTATATTCCCGAGGGCTACAGTCTATACGATATGGACCATATGGGCAATATCGAGGACTTTGTGGAGTTTCGTACCAAGGACACTCGTAAACGGCTGATTTTACAAATAAACAATGGTTATTACTCCTGCATAACCGATAAAGGAGCCACAAGTATTGATTTTGATACCGAGTATGCCCGCGTGTGGAGAGAGGTCATTAACGGAACTGAGTATCTGTTTGTAAATAAATTCAACAGGAATTATGTGTATTGGATAGACGGAATATGCCTCTTGCATGTGTTCTCTTCGGATTTGTCGGAGGACGAGTTTCGGGCGGTTGTCCAAGGAGTTGTAAGAGTTAAGCCCTGAGTGTAACAATTCCTATCCCAAAAGCGTCTTTTTAGTAAAGGATAGGAGGAATTTAGTATGAAAAGACTGCTCTCGGTTCTGCTCGCTCTCACGCTGGTGCTTGTCGCTTTCTGCGCCGTGGCGTATGCTTCCGGCAATGGCTCCGCTCTTTCGGCTGAGCTTGCGGTTCAGCCGCGCACGGTTTATTATACAGGCTTTACTGCCAACTTAACATTCAGCGGAGGCACAGCCCATTGCACGGCAAGTTTGACGCCGGTTGTTCCCTATGGCTGTACTTTGCGCCTGGCGCTTTACGAGGAGGTTAACGGTGCCTACCAGTACATTACCTCGTGGAACACAAGCTCAACGAATGGCAGCAAAGCCAGCTTAGACAAGAGCTATTATGTCGGTCAGGGCAGCTTCAGAATAATTGCTCAGGGCAATATAGATAGCCTCGATTATCCGAGAAAGGTTGTTACAAAGCCAAACTAAAGCGGCAGACAGTTGCCGCTTTATGCACTGATGCTTCGTCCATAATGTTTCCGATATTCTCTGGGGAACAATAATTAAGGGCGCACCCTGCTTGAATTGCCGAAGACCTATAAAGTCTTTTCGGAGCTGCAAAGCAGAGCGCGCCTTGTTTTTTTTCACTTGCCGGCTTTGCTGCTCTGATGAGTGCCTGCTCAGGCAGACGCACAGCGAAATTGCAGCGCAGCGCCGCAGTTGACACATCAATATGAAAATGGTATTGTGCAGTATCGGGAGGCGTTTTATGAAGAAAATTACTCTGCTGGCAACCGGCGGAACCATCGCCTGCGCGCAGAC
>CAZUTB010000185.1:0-4859 GCA_964622905.1 uncultured Oscillospiraceae bacterium
AGGGGTGGCTTTGCCGCCCCGAGGAGCGACCGGAGGTCGTTTCCTTACATCATTTTACGACCGTGAAGCCGTAGGCTGAACAGTAAAATGATGAAAAAACGGCGCAGGCAAGCAAAGCTTACCTGCGCCGAGAGCGTAGCGTCAGCGGAGCGCATTACAGCGGCATTGTTTTGTCCTTTTCGTTGAGCATGGTTGAGTCGATTCCAAGCTTCTTCGCCTGACGAGCTTGGAAGAACTTGGTGGCAACCTGCGGGAAGAGCGCGTAGGAAAGCACATCCTCCTCCTGCTCGTAGTACTCGCGCATTTCCTTGCGGTACTTTTCAAGCTCCGGAGGAATATCATCGGCAGGACGATGGTCGATAACCTTCTCATCGCCGATAACCTTCTTGCGAACGGCGGGATCTACCTCGCCGGGCAGCTTGCCGTATTCGCCCTTCAAAAGCCCCTTGGTTTCCTTGGAGCAAAGCTTATAGCGCTCGCCGCCGAGGATGTTCATAACAGCCTGAGTTCCGACAATCTGGCTGGTGGGGGTTACGAGCGGAGGATAGCCGCAATCCTTGCGGACGCGCGGAACCTCGGCAAGTACATCGTAGAGCTTGTCAATGGCGTTCGCCTGCTTGAGCTGACCGATAAGGTTCGAGAGCATTCCGCCGGGAACCTGATAGAGCAGGGTGTTTCCGTCAACGGGAAGCACGCGCGCAGGGTCGCGGAAGCCGTCCTTGGTGAGCCTGTCCGCAACGGTGCGGAAATAGGCGGCAAGGTCGGAGAGCAGACCAAGGTCAAGTCCGGTATCATACTCTGTTCCCTTGAGGGTTGCAACAATGGACTCGGTTGCGGGCTGAGAGGTTCCGCTTCCGAGAGGCGAAAGCGCGGTATCGACTACGTCAACGCCCGCTTCGATAGCCTTGAGCAGCGTCATAGCGCCCGTTCCCGCGGTGTTATGAGTGTGCAGGACGATAGGCAGCTTGGTGGAAGCCTTGAGGCGCTTTACAAGGCTGTAAGCGTCATAGGGCAGGAGCAGGTTTGCCATATCCTTGATGCAGATGATGTCAGCGCCCATCTTCTCGATTTCGCCCGCAAGGCGGACGAAATAATCCTCCGTATGCACGGGAGAGGTGGTGTAGCTGACGGCAACTTCGGCAATTCCGCCATACTTCTTGGTAGCCTTGACAGCGGTCTGCATATTGCGCAAATCATTAAGAGCGTCAAAGCAGCGGATGATGTCAATGCCGTTTTCTACGGACTTCTTTACAAAGAAATCAACAACGTCATCGGCGTAATGCTTGTAGCCCAGAATGTTCTGACCGCGAAGCAGCATTTGCAGCTTCGTGTTCGGAAGAGCCTTGCGCAGAGCGCGGAGGCGCTTCCAAGGGTCTTCGTTAAGGAAGCGCAGGCAGGCGTCAAAGGTAGCGCCGCCCCAGCACTCCAAAGAGTAATAGCCAACCTTGTCAAGTTTTTCGCAGGCGGGGAGCATTTCGTCAAGGCGCATACGGGTTGCAGCCTGTGACTGGTGCGCGTCGCGCAGAATAGTATCTGTAATTCCGACCTTCGCCATAATTTCGACCTCCTTATATACTTCGGTCTGTCAAAAAACCCGATTATTGCTTTGGGGATGCAATGAAGGGGCTAGCCCCTTCATTTGAAATCCGCTTTGGGTGGCTTTGCCGCCCCGAGGAGCGGCTGTAATGCCGCTTCCTATATCATTTCCTTTACGTAGAGGCGCAGCCGAACAAGGAAATGATGCAAACCGGAGCAAGTAAGCCCAAGCGCACTTGCTCCGAGAGCTTGTCAGCCGCCAAACATGGAGAGCAGTACGCCCGCGGCAATTGCCGAGCCGATAACGCCGGCAACGTTAGGTCCCATAGCGTGCATGAGCAGGAAGTTTCCGGGGTTTTCCTCCTGACCGACCTTCTGGCTTACGCGCGCCGCCATAGGCACGGCGGATACGCCGGCAGAGCCGATAAGAGGATTGATTTTGCCGCCCGAAATCTTGTTCATCAGCTTGGCAAGCAGCACGCCGCCCGCAGTTCCTACGCCGAACGCTACAATGCCAAGAGCGATAATCTCAAGCGTTTGCAGCTTCAGGAAGGTTTCAGCGGTAGCGGTAGCGCCGACGGTTACGCCAAGGAAGATGGTAACGATGTTCATCAGCTCGTTCTGCACCGTCTTGCCAAGGCGCTCTACAACGCCGCTCTCCTTGAACAGGTTGCCCAGCATAAGCATTCCGACGAGCGAGGTCGCGGAGGGCAGAAGCAGGGCTACGAGCATAGTAACGATGATGGGGAACAGAATCTTCTGCGTCTTGCTTACGGGGCGCAGCTGCTCCATTACGATATTGCGCTCCTTCTTGGTGGTCAAAGCGCGCATGATAGGCGGCTGAATGACCGGAACAAGCGCCATATAGCTGTAAGCGGCAACGGCGATAGGTCCAAGCAGGGAGGGCGCGAGCTTGCTGGTGAGCCAGATGGCAGTAGGGCCGTCCGCGCCGCCGATGATTCCGATAGCGCCGGACTCGGCGGGAGTAAAGCCGAAGAGCCAGTAAGCGCCGATAAAGGTAAAGAATATACCGAGCTGCGCCGCCGCTCCGAGGAGCAGGGACTTAGGATTGGCGATAAGCGGGCCGAAGTCCGTCATAGCGCCAACACCCATAAAGATAAGGCAGGGGTAGATTCCGAGCTTAACGCCCAAGTACAGGTAATCCAAAAGACCGGGGGTAATGGTCGTTCCTGCGCTTGCAACAAGCTCGCCGGTAGAGGTAAACACCTGAGCGGCGCTGATGTACGCGCCGTTCATGATAATCTTGCCGCCCTCGGAAAGCACCTCGCCCGCAGAGCCGATGATAGCGCCCGCTTCATTGAAGCCGACAGCTCCGGCAACGGAGGTGACGAGCTGACCGATAACGTTTCCGGACTGATTTAGAATCGCTCCGGCGGCGTTTATAGTCATATTGACAGCGTCGATAAGCGAGCCTGTGTCGGAAAGCACCGCGCCTCCGAAGAGGCTCCAGTTGGCGTGACCGCCCGCGAAAAGCTCCTCATGGTATACCTCAGAGCCGAGAAGGTTCGTGAGCAGCATACCGAAAGCGATAGGGATGAGCAGAAGCGGCTCAAACTTTTTGACTATCGCAAGGTAAAGGAGAATGCACGCAACGGCGACCATGACGAGAGCCAGCGGATTGCGGATAAACATCGCGATTCCGGAGGAATTCGCCAAATCACGGAAGGTTTGAAGTATATCAATCTGCATGGTATCAACTCACTTTCATGGGATACTGTCAGTTCAAAACCACCATCGGGTCGCCGCTGTTCACGGTAGCGCCCTTTGCGACGATGACCTGAGCGACAGTGCCGTCCTGCGCTGCCATAATTTCGTTTTCCATCTTCATCGCCTCAAGAATCAGAAGAACGTCGCCCTTCTTTACGGCGTCGCCCGCCTTGACCTTAACGTCAAGGATAGTGCCGGGCATAGGCGCGTTAACCTTGGTTCCGCCCGCTACGGGAGCAGCGGCAGGAGCGGCGGGCTTAGCGGCAGGCGCGGGAGCAGCCGCCTTTACGGGGGCGGGAGCGGCAACGGGGGCGGAAGGAACGGAGGCAGCGCCTGCGGCGACTTCCTCAACCTCTACTTCATAGGACGCACCGTTTACGGTTATCATGAACTTACGCATAACTTAATTATCCTCCTATCAATATTAAGGAACTTCGCCGTCAGATTCGGCTGTAGGTCTGATCCTCACGTCCCGCTCTCTGCCACGCGGACGCATTGTTAATCCTGCGCACATGGCGGACGGTGAAGGAGCTGCTCTTGTTTTCCCAAACGGCGCTTATAGCGGCGGTTATAACGGCGATAAGAGCGTCGTCGTTTTCCTCCTGAGCCGCGATAGCCACCGGCGCGGGAGCGGGGGCGGGAGCTGCGCTGACATCGCTTTTCTGCGCGGGCGCGCTCTTTTTAGTGGTAAGAACGGAGATGAGCTTAATGCAGCCAATCAGAATCACAAGACCGCAGAACACGATTGCGATTCCGACAAGCATTACGCTCAGGCTGTAAACCAATTTTTCCATATCTCAATTCCCCCGTTACATCGGCTGATTGCCGTGTTTTTTGGGCGGGTTCGAGTCGCGCTTGGAGGCGAGCATTTCGATAGCCGCGATAACGTACTTGCGGGTATCCTTCTTCTCGATAACGTCGTCAACAATTCCGCTTTCGGCAGCCTTTAGTGCAGAAGCGGTTTCCGCGCAGTACTTCTTTGCAAGCTCGGCGCGCGCCTCGGCAGGCTCACCCTCGGAAGCCTTAAGCTCCTTCTTCATAAGCACCTGCACGGCAGCCTCGGGCATAAGGGGCGCGATAACCGCGTCCTCCCACGCATACGAGATATCGGCGTTCGCCTTGCCGCCCATTGCGGAGTAGGCGGGGCCTATCGCATAGCCGGTTACTATTGAAATCTTAGGGCAGGTAGCCTCAGCGTAAGCGTAAAGCAGCTGAGAAAGCCCCTTCATCAGATTCGCCTGACCATCAAGCTCCGGCAGCTTAAGGCCGGTGGTGTTGACAAGGCTTACAACGGGAATCGAATAGCAATCGCAGAAGCGGACGAAGCGGGCAGCCTTCTTTGCGCAGCAGGCGCAGAGCTTTCCGTCATCCTTCGCGCCGTTATTCGCCACAACGCCGGCAGTATGGCCGCCGATGCGTCCGAGGCAGACGCGGATTCCCTTGGCGTTATCCTTGAAGAACTCGAAGTATTCCCCGTCGAACAGCTCGGTGAAAACGCTGTCAAGCTCCTTAGCGTCGGAAACGGTCATTTCGCGCTGAAGGTCTGCATCGGTTTCGGGAGCGTCGTCCATATTGCAGGAGGGGAGCAGGTCAAG
>CAZUTB010000186.1:0-4832 GCA_964622905.1 uncultured Oscillospiraceae bacterium
ATCGATGTCAGCACCCAAGAAAGGGGGTAGCAGAGCAGAAGCACTATCATGTCATGCCATACCGGAACCGCGAGGTAAATCCACAGAATTCGCGTTACGCAGACTCCAAGGCAGGTCATAATCATTGGCCAGAGCGCGTCGCCCGTGCCTCTCACCGCGCCCGCAAGAATTTCTATAGCAATGTAGGTTATGTAGGTCGGAACGAGCGCCTTGAGGATTCTGACACCCTCGTCCACAACAGCCTGCTCTTTGGTGAACAGCCAGTAGATTGAGCCGCCGAAGAAGTAGAGAAGGACGGATAGCCCGATGGTTACGCCCGCCGTTATCAGCATACATTGCCTTACTCCGTCGCGCACGCGCCGCAGCTTGAGCGCGCCGAAATTTTGCCCAACAAAGGTAGTTATAGCTATTCCGAACGCGTTTATAGTCATCCAGAAAAGCCCGTCCAGCTTTCCGTATACCGTCCAGCCCGTAACCGCGATAGTTCCGAAATCATTAACGCTTGCCTGAATAAGCACGTTTGCTATGCAGTACATAACGGATTGCAGCCCCGCGGGTGTGCCTATGCGCACAATGCTTTGGAGCGGCTTTTTATGGAAGCGAATCTGCTTCGGCTCAAGCCGGTAGCAGTCATTGGCGCGCGTTAGGGTTATCATGCACAGCACTACGGATACGACCTGCGAAAGCACCGTCGCTATCGCCGCGCCCGCTACGCCCATTTTAAGCCCCGCAACAAAAAGCAGGTCAAGGAGTATGTTTACGGCGCAGCCGCAGATAAGGAAAATAAGAGGTCTGCGCGAATCGCCGACGGCGCGGAGTATTCCCGCGCTCATGTTGTACAAAAGGTTGAACACAATTCCGGCAAAGTAAATGCGCATATACGTTATTGCCAGCGGAAGTATGTCCTCGGGGGTTTTCATCGCCGTAAGCGCCCAAGGAGTAAGCGCTATTCCCGCAACGGTCAAAAGCGCGCCGCAGGCAAGCGATAGGGCTATCGCGGTGTGAACGCTTCTTGATACGCCCTTGACGTCGCCCGAGCCGTAGCGCTGAGAGATTACAACGGTTGCGCCCGAGCCAAGCCCGATGAAGAAGTTGACGAAAAGCGCGACAAGCGAGCCTGTCGAGCCGCCGACCGCGGCAAGCGCCTCCTTGCCTAGGTATGTTCCGACAATCATTGCGTCAACGGTGTTGTAAAGCTGCTGAAAAAAGCTGCCGAAAAGTATGGGGAAGAAGAACAGCAGAAGCTGCTTCCATATAACGCCCTCAGTCAGCGCCTGCGCGTCCGGACGGCGTAGAATCGCGGGTAGTTTCATCTTATGTTATTCCGCCGCGCTGTCCTTCGCGGCTTCCACCTTCGTAAGAAATTTAACCATAACATAGCCTTCGGCGGCGTCCGACTTGACCTTGACCCAGCTCTCGTCGTCGCATACCTCAACAACCAGCAGCTGCTGGTGCTTGTAAAGCCGCCTTACTATATCCGAGCTTTGGGAAGGCTCTGCGCGAAGGTTCAGGGACGAATCCTCGTCGATATTGTCAACCTCGGCTATGTAAAGCCCTTCCTTTTCGGTGTAGCTCATCGGCATCAGCGTCGGGCGCGGCGTCACCGTCGGCTTGGGACCGGGGGTAACAAGCTCGTGCGGCTCTGCGGGTCGGGTATCGCTTACCCATGTAAGGCGCATCAGCTCCATTTTCGGGTAATAGAAGGCTATTATCTGCTCACAGGTCATATTGTACTTCTGCGCCATCCATTCCGCTCCGCGCTGGCTCATTCCAAGCCCGTGCCCGTAGCGGCGTGACTCTATCTGGAAATATCCTCCGTTATCGCTTACGGTGATGATTTCGTTATCGTACTGGTTTAGTGAAAGCCCCATTTCGCTCTCAAGCAGCGGGAAAATTCTGAGCGCAATAACTGCGTTCTCTTCCTCGGCAATGAGGTCCGTCAGCTGCTCCTTCGGCTCTTCGGTTGCAGCCGGCTCGGGCGAAACGGTGGGAGCGGCGGTAGGCGAAAATAAGTTTTCCTCCGCGTCCTCGGCTTCCTTCTCCGCCTTTATTGGCTTTTTTCCTGAGTAGGCTACAGTAAAGGCAATTTCGGTCATAACCTTTGTCGGCGTGTCGGTATACATCGGCGTTTGCGCTGCAACTGCCTTTATGCCGTCTATGCGCAGGCTGCCCTCCGCCGTGTCATAGCCCTTCTTTTCGGCTATCGGAACAAGCTTTTCGAGCAGCAGCGCCTTCAGTTCCTCCTTGAGGTCCGCGCCGTGCTTGCTCACCTTGTAGATTCGCACAAGACTCTGCGGGTTTTCCGTGTCGTAGGGGTCGTCGTTCATCTGATAATATGAATAGTCATCGCTTACGCTCCACCTGTGCGCTACAATGTCCGTCTGCCCGCCGTTGCTCGCGGAGTAATAACAGATTGCAATTTTGTTATTGAACCAGCCGACGATTCCGCGTGTTTCGTCAACAGCCTGAATGCAGCGCGCAAAGGAGCTGTCCACGCCCTTGAAAACCTGGTCGTTTGTAGTGTCAACAACGTCGTAATCCTTTGAGGAATCGAGCTTTCTTGCGGCATAGCTTCTCACGGCTATCGCCTGCGCCTTCAGAGCCTCAAGCGGGAAGCTCTCGCTCATTTCATAGGGAACAACGCCCTTTACATAGGTTTCAAGGTCTATTGCCAGAACGAGCCGCAGCTTTCCGTCCGCGCAGGATATCGTCATATCGCCCGCGTATGACGCGCTTCCCTCGTTTATAGTAATACCGGCGTATTCATCATCGCCGGCATATCTGCTGAGCAGCACCTTAGAGCCGAGATTCATCGTCATCAGCCCGTATTCCATGTAAACATCGTTGTCTACCAGGTAAAAGGTCGCTTCCGTGCCCTCGCGCAGTATTGCGAGCGGTTCGTTTTCTCTGCCTATCGAATACGCGCATGAGAGAGAAACGTCCATTCTGTTTTCTATTCCGAGACGCGAAAGCAGCACCCTTACAACAGGCGCACTGTCCAGCGCCTTGGTTTTCTGCGCTTGCAGCTCCTCGGCGGACGCGAACAGCCCTACAAAGCTTGTGCCGATAAGCGCAACGCAGAGCAGGATAACTATCGCGCCGATAATGATTCTTTTGATATCGACTTTTGCCTTCTTTTTCTTCAAAGGGGAATACCTCCGTTCAAACAAAAAACGCGTGAAGCTTTTACTTGTAACTAACGTTTGCGCCTTGCCGATTCATCCGCAGGGAGCGTCATTGCCGCACAGCAAAATCGCCTCATTATCATATCATTTAGAATTGAAAAGCACAATAGCGCCGCGTAATGATAGCCTGTATTAAGCCGCCTCTTGACTAAGCGGCAAAAAGCGCATAATATAAGCATTACCAAGATTTCAAAGGAGCGTTTTGCTATGGAGCGTACATATATCAAGGATCTTCAGGGGGACAGCGAGGTTAAGATTTGCGGCTTTGTAGAGAATATCCGCAATAAGCGCACGATGGCTTTCATCGTTGTAAAGGATATTTCCGGCAAGGTTCAGGTAACGGTTGAAAAGGGCAAGAATGCGGAGATTGACGAAACCGTTGACAGGATTACGCTTGACAGCGTTATTTCCGTATTGGGAAAGGCTGTTAAGAATGATTTTGTAAAGCTTGGCGGAATTGAGATTCTGCCGGACGCACTGGAGCTTGTTTCCGAGGCTGAGCCGCTTCCCATCGACCGCGAGGAAGGCAAGGGACACGAACGCTCCTCCATCGACCAGCGCATAGACTACCGCTGGATAGACCTGCGCACCGAGCGCAACCAGCTTATGTTCAAGGTGCAGACGGCGCTTGTAAACGCAATGCGTGAGTTCCTTGTGGAGCGCGATTTTATCGAGATTCATACGCCCAAGCTTATCGGCGCTGCCAGCGAGAGCGGAGCGGACGTTTTCGAGGTCAAGTATTTTGACCGCAAGGCGTACCTTGCGCAAAGCCCCCAGTTCTATAAGCAGATGGCTATGGCGGCGGGCTTTGACCGTATTTTTGAGGTGGGACCCGTGTTCCGCGCCGAAAAATCCTTTACCAAGAAGCATACCACCGAGTTCACAGGCTTTGACCTTGAGTTCAGCTATATAACCTCCTTCCGCGACGTTATGGCTATGGAGGAGAAGCTGCTTACCGAAATGCTCAAAACCGTTAAGGAAAAGTACGGCGATGAGATTGAGAAGGAGTTTGGCTTGCCGGTTGTCGTTCCCGAAACGCCGTTCCCCGTTGTAAAGCTTGCGGACCTTTACGCGGCGCTGGAGGCTGAATACGGCTATAAGGTTGACGACAGCGAGAAGAACGACCTTACCACGGACGCGGAGCGCCTCTCATACGACTGGGTAAAGAAGCACTATAACCACGAGTTCCTTTTTGTTACGGATTACTCAGCCGAAAAGCGCGCCTTCTATCATATGCGCGATGAGAACGGAATCCCGCAGGGCTATGACCTTATCTGGCGCGGAACGGAGATTACTACCGGCGCGCAGCGCGAGCATCGCTATGACAGGCTCAAGGCGCAGGCGGACGAGAAGGGGCTTGGCGAGGATGTTAAGTTCTATCTTGACTTCTTCCGCTACGGCTGCCCGCCTCACGGCGGCTTCGGGCTTGGCGTAGACCGCCTCACTATGCTTCTGCTTGGGCTTTCCATCAAGGAAGCTATGTTCATCTTCCGCGGACCGAACAGGCTCAATCCTTAATCTTCTGCTTTTCGCCGCTTGGGTGTCGCGGGCTTTTTATTCGAGCCTTCCGATACCCGAGCGGCGTTTTTGTTTTTATGCTGTTTTTATGCCGAAGCTCTGTAACTTTTTCTGCGCTTTTTGCGCTCT
>CAZUTB010000187.1:0-4824 GCA_964622905.1 uncultured Oscillospiraceae bacterium
CAGCCGCGCTATGTTCACGGTAAGCGTGTTGTCGTCAATGAAGCAGTCGCTGTCCCAGAGCGCGTTCATAAGGTCTGAGCGGGTTACAATGCTGCCTTTTCTCTCAAGCAGCAGCTGGAGGATTCGGCTTTCGTTGCGCGTAAGCTCTATGGTTTCCCCGTTGTGTGTAATTGTGCTTTGACCTATGTCCAGCACCGCGCCGTTTACCTCGATTGTGTTTATAGAGCCTGTGAAATCGTAGGTTCGCCTCAGGAGCGCCTTAACCTTCGCCAGCACAACGTCAAGGTCGAAGGGCTTTTGAATATAGTCGTCGCCGCCCATCGTCATCGCCATAACCATATCCATGCTTGAGCCTGAGGAGGATATAAAGATTATCGGCGCGGTTGACAGCCTGCGTATCTCGGCGCACCAATGGTGACCGTTGAAGAAGGGCAGGGATATATCGAGCATTACAAGGTGAGGCTTGAGCCTTTTGAACTCGCCTATAACGTCCGCAAGGTTATCGCATATTGCGGTTTCGTAGCCCCAGTGCGAAAGATGCTCGCCCAAAAGCGCCGCAAGCGCAGGGTCATCGTCCACAATCATTATCTTGTACATTCTTTGGCTTCCCTCGCTTATTCCATGCTTTTCTTGAGCGTAAGTATCGTTACCGCAGGCGGGTTGAATATTCGTGCGGGGAAGAAGTAGGCGCGGCTGACACCAAGCCCGGGCGAGATATACTGCGTTACTCCGTTGATTCGGCTCAGCCCCTGAACCTCGTCCTGCGAGGGCAGCCATTTATCGGGAATGCGTATTGCGCCGATGCCCGGAACTCTCACCTGCCCGCCGTTGTAATGCCCTGCAAGTATCAGGTCAATGCTTTTCAGGAAATTCGATTCGCTGCTGTCCCACCCAAGCAGAGTGCGGATGGTATCGGGCTGCATTGGCGAGTGCGTAAGGGCAAGCTTTATGTCCTCCGTGCCTATCATCTTATTCAGGGCTTCTATTTCGTCCGCCCTTGCAAGCTGATACTCGCATATCCGAAGGCTCTGCGCCGCGTCGGGCTGCGTAGTATCGCCCGCATTCAGCTCCCTTTGCCATGTGGCGTAGGAGTTGCGGAAGCTGCTAAGGTCCAGAGAAATTATGTCCTGAGGAAGAACCCATACGCTGACCGTTGAGCTTAAGGTAAGCTCATAGGGTCTGTCGAGGTAGATTGCGCCCTTTGCCTGCGCTGCGGTTATATAGTCCGCAAGCACGCTTTCCGCAGCGTTGGGGCTTTGCTGAATCGGCGCGGGGTCTTCATCGCCCGGGATGAAGACGATGGGCGCTCTTGTGCCTACTGCGTCGATAAGGTCAAGGAACGCTGAATAATCCCCGTTCTTTGCCGTCAGGTCGCCCGTTATGCACACAAGGCGATAGCTCTTGCCGGAGAGCGCGGTTTTGAGCTTTTTCATGTTCTCGCCAAGCTCATTGCCGTGAATATCGGAAATATGCAGTATTGTGAATCCGTCCGCAGCCTTTTCGATTGTCGGCATCGGAACGCGCTGAGTAAGCACCTGCACGTTCTGCCCCATAACCACGGAGGAAACAAGGGTGTAAAGCACCGCAGTCAGAAAGAGGCAGAGCAGAAGGAGCAGGAAGGTTCTGAGCCTGTGCTTGCGCGGAATCCCGTCGTCAATAACGTATTTTTCTCTGTATTTAGCCATTAATGCTTATCCTTACTTGCGTCCGAAGGGCGATTTTGGCTGCGGAAGCGATATATCGCCCGCAAGCTCGGGCAGCGTGTCCTTCGCGGCGTTCTTCAGAAGCCCTACGCATTTTGTTATAGCTCCGCGAGTTTCGGGGTCTAGCTTTGAAAGCGCCTTCATCAGCGCAAGCACGCGCCGTCCGGAGAGCAGCTCGCGAACGGTATTCGCTCCCGAGGCGCTTGCAACGTCGTAAAGCCCGTTGATGAACTTCTCTCTCAGCTCGGGCGTCATCTCGCTCACCCAGCGCTTCAGGGTAATATCGACAAGCTGGCTGCTGTTGGTAAACCCGGGAACCGTCATAAACTCGCCGCGAAGGAGCTGCCAGTAGTAGATATTATGCTGGAATATGGATACGTTCTGGCTTTCGACTATCGAGAAATCCTCGTCGTGCTCAAGCATCATCCCTATAATGGACGAGCGCGGCATGAAGGTGCGCAGCTTCGGGAGCATACGCTTGTAGCCTTCCTTTGCGGTAAGCGCCTCCGGAAAGCCGGGACCGTCGAAGCTTCTTGCGCAGATTACCCTGCCTTGCAGCTCCTGCGGGCAGAAGGAGGCGGCGTAAACGGCAAGGTTTCCGCCCTTTGAATGGCCGCAGAGCCGTACATCGCCCTCTCTTGCATTTATGAGGCTTGTAAGATAGTCCGCCGCGTCCAGCTGCGAGGGAATCGTTTCGGAGAAGGACATATTGAAGTCCTCCTTCCAGCCCGTCAGCGTTCCGTCAGTTCCGCGGTAGGCAATAGCCATGCTTTTATCCGGCAGAATGAAGGTGAGTGCAGCAAACTGCATTTGCAGCTTGCTGTCAAGCTTGTTCACAAAGCCGCAAGCCTCAAGGGACGAAAAGCGCTTGCTTGTCGTTATCGCCTTCATCAGCTCAAGGTCCTCGCGCATTCTCGTTTCGCTCTCGCCTTTTTCGCATTTTTGTATGCAGCTGCTTACCGCCTCGCCAAAGGAAACCGCAGAGGCAAAGCCGTCGGGAATGATTCCGTCCATCGGCAGATAGGAAAGCCGCGATAAAATGAGCATATCCACATCGCATACTTCGGTTTCGTCAAAGCCTATATCACCGCGCCACGCGAGATAATCCAGAATATTAGCCATAGCGTTTTCCTCCTTACGGCAGCATCTGCCGCGCCTGCCTCTATTGTATAATAAACGCGTTTCTCTTGCAAATGTATCCTTGCAGGTAAAAGCTTAACAAATAGAAAATGCCGCCCGTTTGCGTTTTCGGACGGCTTTTTAGTGCTATGCGTTTATCTGCTTTGCCGAGGGCGAGAAGCAAGCGTCTATCGCCTTTACCCAGAATGGGTCTAGCTTACCGTTTTCGGCAAGGGTTTTCATTATTCCCACAGCCTTTTCGTACGGCATTCCGTCCTTATACGGGCGCTTTTCTACAAGCGCCTGATATACGTCCACAGCCGCCATCAGCCTTTCCTTTTCTCCAAGCTCCTCTGCGGTTTTGCCGTGCGGATAGCCGCTTCCGTCGGGCTTCTCATGGTGATTAACCGCCCATGAGGTCACGTCCTCAAGCCCTCTTATGGTTGACAGCAGCTCCGCAGAGGCAAGCGCGTGGTGCTGAATTGCCTTGAATTCCTCGCTTGTCAGCTTGTCGGGCTTTTCCAATATGAGGCTGCTGGTGTACAGCTTCCCAACATCGTGCAGAGCGCCCGCAAGGTAAAGCTTTTCGCAGGTTTCCTTATCCCAGCCGCTCCATTTGCCCAGCTGCATCGCTTTCTCGGCTATTCCCGTTGAATGGCGGCAGGTGAACGCGGATTTATAGTCGATAATCCTTGCAAACATCGCCGCAGCGCCCATTATATGCTCCGTGTCGGTTTCCGAAAATATCGTCGGCAGAGCGGAGGAGAGGAGCGCGCGCATATCCCCGCTGCTCATTTCCGCAAGCCTCTCCTGCGGAAAAGCGGAGAGAAACAGGTCAACCGCTTCATCGCTGAACTCGCTTCCGCGCCCGTCTTCAAGCGCTTTAACTATTTCCGCGTACTTCTCCGCGCTTTCGGTGCCAAGGTCAAAGCGAACGTCTATCATGTCCGCAAGATGGATAAGCTGCGCCGGAAACGGCGTTTCCTCGGCGGTCTTGCCGAAGGGTCCGCTCCCGTCCGCTTCCTCGTGGTGGTAAAGCACCGCGTTTTTCATTTCCTTGCAAAACCCAAGAACGCTTATGTTCTTTTCACCCGCAGAGCAATGCGCGCCTAAGTCGCAGCCGCTCGGAAAGCTTTCAAGGTCACGCTTCCTTGCAAGCTCCGATTGAATATATTCCGTGAGCGCGTTGTCGTGCAGTATCGCGCAGCCTGCCAGCTGTGTCAGCTGCCTGTCGGTATAGCGCCCGTCTGCCTGAGCTGCTTTTACGGCAATATACGCAACCCGCCTCCCGTGCCCGTCAGAAACCCCGACAAGGCTCTTTTCGACCGCGTCAAGCGCGGTCGCCATCGCGAAAAGCAGGTCGCTTATACATATCTCCATTTTCGATGTGCCTCCGGTGAAATGCTTATATATAGCTTAAAATCCGCCCTGCACCTGCGCAGAGGGCGGATGCGGATATCAGTAATTTTCCTTGCGAACCTCGAAATAGCTCTTGGAGTGCTTGCATACGGGGCAAACCTCGGGCGCTTTTTTGCCCATCACAAGGTGACCGCATACTCTGCATTCCCACATGGTTTCCTCGCCCTTTTCAAAAACCTTCTGCATTTCCACGTTCTTCAGCAGCGCGCGGTATCTTTCCTCGTGAGCCTTTTCGATAGCGCCTACCCTGCGGAAGCGCTCGGCAAGCTCGGGGAAGCCCTCTTCCTCCGCGTCCTTCGCCATTCTTGCGTACATATCCGTCCACTCGTAGTTTTCACCGTCGGCGGCGGCGCGCAGATTATCCGCGGTCTTTCCCAAATGCCCAAGCTCCTCAAACCATACGCGCGCGTGCTCCTGCTCGTTCCGCGCGGTTTTGAGGAACAGCTCGGACAGCTGGTCATAGCCCTCTCTTTCGGCTATCTTGGCAAAGTAGGTGTACTTATTGCGCGCCTGACTTTCGCCTGCGAACGCCTCTTGTAGATTCTTCTCCGTCTTTGTTCCGGCATAGGGGCTTGCGCTTTTT
>CAZUTB010000188.1:0-4789 GCA_964622905.1 uncultured Oscillospiraceae bacterium
CGGCGAGGGCTTCAAGGCGCTTTCGGAAAAGTAAACTACATGCTGTGCGGGCGGCGGCGCTTTTTGCTTGTGTAGAAAAAGGCGTAAACCGAGGAGGAAACCGCGACGGCAAGCGCAATAATGAGTATTGTTTTCATTGCGTAAAGCCCTTGGTCGGCGCATATATCGAACTGGCTCTGCGCAAGGGCGGACATAAAGCGGTAGAACGCAAGCCCGGGGACGAGCGGAATTATCGAGGTGGTTATGAATACCGTTGCCGCCATGTGAAGCCTACGCGCAAAGCCCTCGGCGAGTATTGATGCTATGAACGAGCCGACAAACATCGCAAGCGGGTCGCTCACTCCAAGGCGCATCAAGCCCCAGTAAATTGTATATCCGAGCATACCCATAAGAGCGCAGGAGAAAAGCGCTCTTTTTGGCGTGTGCATCAGGAAATTAACGCACATTGTCGCAAGAAAGGTTCCCGCGGCAACCTTGACAAACTCAAGCATAAATCCTCCTAAAACAAGCCGTAGAAGGCGTGAGCTGTAACCGTTCCCGCTGCAAGCAGCGCCGCTACAAGAATTGCGTTTACGGCGTGCGTAACTCCGCTTAAGGTATCGCCGCGCGTAGTATCGCGCACCGCGTTTGTCAGCGATATTCCGGGAAGCAGGGGCATTATTGCGCCCGCAACAACAAGGTCAGCGCTTGGAAGCGAAAACAGCCCCGCGCCGAAAAGCGCGGTAAGCACGCAGATAAAGGATGAAAAGAAGGGCTGGAGAGAAAAGCGCGGCGAGCGCATACATAATAGCCAGTTAACAAGCTGCGCAAACAGCGCGCAGAAGAAGGCTATTCCGGATTCCAGCCACGAAGCGCCGAACGCAAGCGCAAAAAAAGCTCCCGAGCCGCCTGCACATAGGTTTACCAAAAGCGGCTTATAAAGGGAGCGGCGCGAGCCTATTTCCAGAAGCGCGTCATAGGTTTCCTCGGAGGTAAGCTCGCCTTTTTCAACTCTGCGGCTTACAGCATTGACAGCGTCAACTCGGTCGAGCTGAAAGCCGATTCTTCTCAGGCGAACGTTCCTTGAGTATGCCTTTCCGTCGTCATAAACAAGCGTAACAAAAACGCCGCCGGGCAAAGCAAAGCTCTCGGCGCTCGTTGCTCCGAGCGCCCTGCCCATGCGGGAAATGGTTTCCTCGGCGCGGTAGGTTTCTCCGCCGCTTTCAAGAATGATTCTTGAGGCGAGCAGAACGCATTGCATTACCGTTTGCCTTGAAAGCTCCGTGCTTTCGCCGTCCATGTTATTCCCCCAGTTTCGCGGCTATACCGCCGAGTATCGTCCGCCCCGCGCCTACTATCAGCGCGGCAAGGAGAGCATCGGTAAAGTCTGCGATAGTCAAGGCTGCAAAGTAATACGGCATTGTGTAAATTATTGCCGCGTCAATAACAACGCTGAAAAGCCCGAGCGTAAGTATGCTGAGCGGCTTGAAGAGAAGCCTCAGGATTGGGCGGAGGATAAGGTAAACAACCGCAAGCTCAAGCCCGCAAACCAAAGCGCCGATAATGTCGAACTCGCCGGTTGCGGCAAGCGGCATCTGTATTCCGGGAAGGAAGTAGAGCGCCGCCGCCATGCCTATTATCGTTCCCGCAAACCTGAATACAATCTTGCTCATTGCGCTTGCTCCGTCAGTCGTTAAGGAAAAGACATGCGTCGCCGAAGCTGAAAAAGCGGTACTTTTCCTCAACCGCCGTTTTGTAAACGGAAAGCGCTTCCTCCCTGCCTATAAGCGCGCTCACCAGCATAAGCAGGGTGCTTTCGGGCAGGTGGAAATTTGTTATCAGGCAGTCGGTTGCCTTAAGCCTTATTCCGGGATATATGAATATTGAGGTGTCGCCGCTTCCGGGCGGTACTGTTCCGTCCTCTCGGGCGAGCGTTTCAAGCGTTCTAACGGAGGTTGTGCCTACGCAGATGATTCTTCCGCCGTTTTTTCGCGCGGCGTTTATCCTCTCGGACGCGTCCTCGGTAACGTGGTACCACTCCGTGTGCATCACATGGTCCTCAAGGTTAGCCTCGCTGACAGGTCTGAAAGTCCCAAGCCCCACATGGAGCGTAATCGGAACTATGTCGTTTCCGCCCTCGCGTATCCTGTCCATCAGCTCGTTTGTAAAGTGCAGCCCCGCAGTCGGAGCGGCGGCGCTTCCCTCTTCCTTTGCGTAAACCGTCTGATAGCGGTTTTTGTCCGTAAGCTTTTCATGGATATACGGGGGAAGGGGCATTTCGCCAAGCTCGTCCAGAACGGCTTCAAAAACGCCGTCATAGATGAAACGAACAATTCTTTCGCCGGAAGGAGTGCTTTTCTCAATTTCGGCTTTCAGCCTTCCCGCGCCGAAGGTAACGGTCGCGCCGGGCTTAAGCCGCCGCCCGGGTCTGACAAGGGTTTCCCACCTGTCCTTATCAATCCTTTTGAGCAGCAGAAGCTCAACCGGTATTCCGCTCTCGTCCTTTATTCCGTAAAGGCGCGCGGGCAGCACCTTCGTCTGATTGACTACAAGCACGTCGGCGGGCTTGATGTATTCGGGCAAATCGTAAAAATGCCTGTGTTCAATCCTTTTGGATACATAGTGGTACACAAGCATACGGCTGTGGTCGCGCGGCTCTGTCGGGGTCTGCGCTATAAGCTCCTCCGGGAGGTAGTAATTGTAATCTTCGGTTTTCATTCCCGCTCCTCCGGCATCATGCGAAGCTGAACGCCTACGCCTTCCTCTTTTACGGGCGCGGTGCGCTTCATATGCGCGTATGCGGCAGGGGTAAGCACCCTTCCGCGCGGTGTGCGCATCATAAACCCGAGCTGCATGAGATACGGTTCGTAAACATCCTCGATTGTAACTGAATCCTCGCCCGTCGTCGCGGCAAGAGTGTCAAGCCCGACAGGTCCGCCGCCGAACTTGTCTATCATCGTCAGCAGCATATTTCTGTCAACTCTGTCAAGCCCTAAGGCGTCTATATCAAGCATTTCAAGGGCTTCTCTTGCTACGCTCTTGGTACTCCTGCCCTCGGCTCTTACCTGCGCAAAATCGCGCACTCGCTTTAGCAGGCGGTTTGCAATTCTGGGCGTGCCTCTGCTTCTGGAGGCTATCTCGCGGATTCCGTCCTCGTCCGCGTCAACATCAAGTATTCCGCTGGAGCGCTTTACAATCTGCGAAAGCTCCTCAGGCGAATAAAGCTCAAGGCGGAAGAGGATTCCGAAGCGGTCGCGCAGAGGCGCGGAGAGCTGTCCTGCCCTCGTTGTCGCGCCGACAAGTGTGAAATGCGGCAGGTCAAGCCTTATCGAGCGCGCGGTAGGACCCTTGCCTATCATAATGTCAAGCACATAGTCCTCCATCGCGGGGTAAAGCACTTCCTCAACCGCGCGGGAAAGGCGGTGTATCTCGTCGATGAACAGCACATCGCCCTGATTTAGGTTGGTAAGGATAGACGCAAGGTCGCCGGGGCGGTCTATCGCGGGACCGCTCGTAATCTTGATATTCTGCCCCATTTCGGCGGCGACAATCGTCGCAAGCGTCGTTTTTCCAAGCCCGGGAGGGCCGTACAGGAGCATATGGTCAAGCGCGTCCCTGCGCTGTAATGCCGCCTTGATATAGATGGAAAGGCTGTCCTTAACAGCCTTCTGACCTACATATTCATTAAGCGTGTGGGGGCGAAGGGAAAGCTCGAGATCCGAGTCCTCCCGCGTCAGCCCTGTTTCAACAAATCTTTCGTCCTGCATCTCTAAAAATGCCTCTCTTATCAGCCTGCCATATGGCGCAGCGCAAGCCTAATCATGTCGCTTTGATCCTTAGCCTCGTCTTTAATGGCGCTTATCGCCTTTGCCGCCTCCTGCGGAGTGTAGCCAAGCGCCTGAAGCGCAAGCAGCGCCTCGCCGCTTCCGTCCTCGGCAACGGTTGCTGTAAACGCCTTTGCGTCCTTTCCGCCGCTTATGGTAAGCTCCGCGTCCGAGAATTTGTCCTTCAATTCAAGCGCTATTCTCTGCGCCGTCTTCTTGCCTATTCCGGGCGCGCGGGATAGCGCGGTTATATCCTCAGTCAGAATCGCCAGCTGCAAATCGCGCAGCGGCATTGCGCCTAAAAGCCCAAGCGCTGTGCGCGAGCCGACTCCGCTTATTGAAATGAGGTGCAGAAACATATCCTTTTCCTGCTTCGTAAGGAAGCCGAAAAGCTCCATAGCGTCCTCGCGAACGCTCAGGTATGTGTATATCCTGACCCTTTCACCCGCCTGAGGGCAGGAGGAAAGCGTGTTTGCGCTGCATGATACAAGATACCCGACTCCGCCTACGTCTATAACCAGCTCACCAAAGCCCTTTTCGGCAATTTCGCCCTCAAGATAAGCGTACATAGCGCATACTTCCTTATTATTTCATCCTGAACTGCTCGCGCGCAAGCCCCGTGTTTATGTGGGTTATCGCGCAGGCTATTGCGTCCGCCGCGTCGTCCGGCTGCGGTATTTCGGCCATTCGGAGCATCAGCTTCACCATGTTCTGAATCTGCTTCTTATCCGCTCTTCCGTAGCCGACAACCGCCTGCTTAATCTGCATAGGCGTGTATTCGTAAAGCTTTTCGGTGTACTCCGCGGCGGCGGAGATAGCAACCCCGCGCGCAGCGCCTACCGTAAAGGCGGTGGTAACGTTCCGCGCAAAGAAAAGCTCCTCAAAGGCTATCTCGTCCGGCTTGTAGGTGCTTATCAAATCGCGCATTCCAAGCATAAGGCTCTTTAGCCTGAGGGGAGTGGGGGTGTGCGCGTAGGTGGTAAGGC
>CAZUTB010000189.1:0-4761 GCA_964622905.1 uncultured Oscillospiraceae bacterium
CTGAGCCATTTATGCGCAGCTGACACCGCAGATGGGGTATTTTCAGCGGGAAGGCAAAGCTGAAACCGCAGACGGGCTATTTTCAGCGGGAAGGCAGTAAGGACTATGCGTATTTACTCAACGTCTCAAACAACGTCGGAATATCAATCGGCTTGGCGATATGCTCGTTCATTCCCGCTGCTTTTGCCTCGGCAACGTTTTCCGCAAAGGCGTCCGCGGTCATTGCGATAATAGGGATGGTCTTTGCCTCGGGATTTCTCATTGCGCGAATTGTGCGCGCCGCCTCGTGACCGTTCATTTCGGGCATATGCACATCCATCAGGATTGCCATATAATAGCCCGCCTCGGCTTTTCCGTACTTTTCAACAGCTTCCCTTCCGTTCCACGCCTCATCGACCACAAGCCCTGCGGATTCCATAATCTTCTTGGCAATTTCCATATTCATGGCGTTGTCCTCGGCAAGCAGAACGCGCTTTCCGCCGAAGTCATACTTCTTATTCTTCTGAATATGCAGGTGCGTCTGCCCGCCGGAAAGCCCTGCGAGCAGGTCAAAGAGGCTCGATTGGAACAGGGGCTTTCCGATAAACCTGTTGACTCCTGCCGCCTCCGCCATATCCGCAATCTCCGAATAATCGTAGGCGGTAAGCACGACGAACGGAATATCGCTCTTTGCGGCGCTGTGAAGGCGCTTGATGGTTTCGATTCCGTCCATAGACGGCATATGCCAGTCAACAAGGCACATAGTAAAGCCTTCGCCCATCTGCGCGGCGGTTTCAAACGCCTCTATTGCGGCGGCGCCCGAGTTTACGGCGGCGCATCTTGCTCCGCAGCGCCCGAAAAGCAGCTTGATATAATCGCAGGTGCTTGGGTCATCGTCCACAATAAGCGCCTTGATATAGCTGAAATCATACGCTTCGTCGGCAGCGAGCTGAACAGCCCTGCCGAAATCAAGGTCAACTTCAAACGTTGTCCCCTTGCCAAGCTCGCTTGAAACGCTTATTTTTCCGTTCATTATATCCACGAGGTTCTTTGTGATGGAAAGCCCAAGACCCGTACCGCCGAAGCGGCGCGAGATGGAGGAATCCGCCTGCTCGAACGGCATGAAGATTCGCCCGAGATATTCCTTGCTCATTCCGATTCCGCTGTCGGCAACGGAGAAATGAATATGCGCGGTTTTCTCGTCGCTTCCCGCAAGATGGATTGTCAGCCTTACCTTTCCTCCCTCGGGAGTGAACTTGACGGCATTTGAGAGCAGGTTTGTCAGAATCTGATTTACGCGCACCTGATCGCCGATATACCATTCCTCGGTGAGATTATCGAAAACGACCTCAAGCTCAACGTTTTTCGCGCGCGCCTGCGAATAGAAGATGGTGGTTATAGATGTTATAAGCCCCTTGAAATCAAAGCGCTCGTTTGAAACCTTTATCTTGCCGCTCTCGATTGCAGACATATCCAGAACATCGTTGATGATGGTGAGCAGGTGGCGAGAGGCGATATCGCTCTTTGTAAGGCAGTCAAGCACCTTCATTTCCGCGTGCCTGCGCGAGCAGTCGTCCTTCGCGTCGCTTATCTCGTTTCGAGCGTTTCGTTCTTGGCCTCCATCATCTCATTGCGCGCGATAATGTTATACCCGATAACCGCGTTCAGCGGAGTTCGGATTTCATGCGACATACGGGACATGAAATTGCCCTTTGCGGCGCTTGCTTCCTTTTCCCTTATCATGCTAGCCCTCAGCCGCCTGTTCATGCCCTGAAGCCATGTTACGTCAATCACAAGCACAAGCAGCAGCGCGGCTATTGCATAGAAAACGTAATTGCTGTTGAGAACGGGCGCATGGAAGGAGGAGAGCGGAACGGAGGTTATGCAGTACCAGCCGCTCCCCGAAAGGCGCTCGTAGCGGTAAACGCAGTCCTCAACGCTCACTCCCGCGTTTTTGAAGTACAGCTCACCGCTGCCCTTTTCCTGCATTTCGCTCTTGACCGCGTTCTTTTGATCCAAGGACAAATCGTTATAAACATATAAATACTGAAAGAAGTTTGTGGATTTGAAATCAAGGCTTTTTACGATATAGTTGCCGTTTTCGTCAATAAGCACGGTGGACTGCCCTGTAAAATCGTTCTGCGAGTTGAGCCGAGCAAGAATATCGCCCGCGTCGGTTGCGAGCATAAGCGTATACGGCAGCTTTTCCTCGCCCTCAAGGAGTGTTACATACCTGTAAATAGCAAACACCTTGCTGCCGCTCGCGCCTCCGTCCGTAAACTCGGGAGCAAATCGAATCCCCGTCCCATCGCTTCCGCCGCTCGCCTTGAATATGCTTTGAAGCTCGGAATAGCTTTGGTCGGTATAGTCAAGCGGCAGAAATTTGCCGTCTGCTCCGCGCTGCGCAAGGAAGCCCTTGGAGTCCCGCCCTATCAGCTCAAAAAAACGCTCGTCGCTGGAGTTGGAATTCTCAATCATCCGAAGCGTTTCCTCAAGCGAAAGGGAATTTCGCTCTGCGTTCTGCGCAAGGTCGTTAAGCTTGATATTCCAGCTGTCCAGAAGCGCGGTTGCGTTAAGGGCGGAGGAGCGGTTCATATTAGCGATATTGCCCAGATTCTCAACGCGCAGTCTTTCTTCATAGGCGTTTGTGTAAAGGGTGTAGAACACGAACGCGCAGGAAAAGAACAGGATATTGAGAATGAGCACAATAATCCCCGCGCCCCGCATCGGTGCGCGCCTTATTTCCCCCTGCATTGTGTTTCTTTTATTCATTTGCCGTCAGACTCTCCTCCAGGCGCTGCATATAGTAATCGAAGGGATAGAGCGAAGTGCTTCCGTCCTCGGCGGTCTGCATATATTTCGGGTTATTCGCCTTTGATACATCGCGCAGAGGCTTCGTTACCGCGTCATAGAAATTATACGCGAAGGTAACCTGACCAAGCTCCGAAACCCTGCTTGAGGGCACGTCGAAAAGTCCGGAGATGTAGGTTGCCGCTTCCTTTGTGTTGGGAATTATATGGTGCTTATCGGCGAAAATCTTGTTGTTTTCCGGCTTGAAAAGGAAGTCAAGGAAGCGAATGCTCCAGTCGAGATTTGCGGAGGTCTTGTTAGCCGCGATTCCGTGCGCGGGCGATAGGTAAACAAAGCCGCCCTCCTCGCCTACGGGCGCCGCAATGAACACATATTCAATCTCGCTGTGGTAATCGTCCCGCACCTTTTCAATAACGCTCATTCGGGATATCGGCGAGGGCATAAAGGCGATTATTCCCTTGTCATCCGCCTTTTCATAGCCGTTTTCTGTTTTGACAATGTTGAAGAAATAGCGCGCGTAATCGGTATCCGTGCTGTCAACAAACAGCCCGCCGTTATCCTGCGCGGATTTGTAATTGTAGTAATCATTCTCTACAATATTATACATCAGCTCGAACGGCTCGCGGAAATACTCGCTCACGCCCGCGGAGCGCGCCTCGACAGCCTCGTGAATCGCCTTTGCCTCAGGCGAATTGGCAATTATATTGCATATCCACGGATAGAGCAGCGTGTGCGAAAAGTCCGCCGGATTGCCGTGCATGGGAATATAGCCGTTCTCCTTGAGAACCTTGCACGCCGCGAGCAGGGACGCCCGATCCTTCGGAACATCAAGCCCCAGCGATGCAAGCAGCGTTTTATTCACAAAAAGCCCGCGCATTTCCGCGCCGAGCGGGATTGCGTAAAGCTTATCGGTTATTTCGCCGTTCTCGCGGTAGGCAAAATTCGATATAAGCCCCTCAAAGGTATCGTCAAGGCTGAAATCCGCGCGCGCCTTCAAATCCTCCGCGTAGGGCATAAGCAGCGAATCGGATTGAATATTGGTAGTGAAGAAGATGTCAACCACATTGTCGCCCGTCATTCTCTTGGCAAGCGATTCGTAGTAATCCTGAATATATTCATAACGAATTGTGCAGTTTGGGTACAGCAAAGCAAACCTGCGCGCGACCTCCTCGATGGCAGGGCAGTCATCCCAGCCGCCCGCGATGGTAAGCGTAACAGGTTCAGCCGTTACCTCAGGAGCGGAGGGCACGTTCCCCGAGCAGGCGGAGAGCAGAAGGCAGAGCGCTAGAGCCAGCGCAAGCAGAGAGTATCTTTTCATATTCATTTTTCTTCCTCCGATATTGGCGGTCGGTCGTGCTTGCCATATAATCTTGTTTTGCTTTGCCTAAATGGTTTTATGGGAACGCTGCTTGTGCTTAATTGCCGAGCGCCAGCTTTATCCCGTCCATCGTTTTTTCATAGGCAGTCTTGACCTTTGAAAACATTTCGCCCGCCGCTTCCCAGTCGCATTCGCCGCGCCGAGTAAGCTCCACAAGCGGGCAGACCGCCTCATAAAGCGCCGAAAAGCCTGCGTTTCCCGCAACGCCCTTCAGCTCATGCAGAGCGGCAAAGAGCGCCTTCTGGCTGCGCGCGCCTATTGCCGCCTCAGCCGCGCAATAGCCCTTATCCTCAAGGAACATAGCGTAGATTTTAAGCATAAAATCCTCGCTGCCCATACAGTTTGCAAGCGATTTCTCGCAGTCGATTCCGTACTCTTTCATAAGAGCCGTATCCATTTGTTTGCTCCCTCTAGGCACTAGTGCCTCAGTCTGTCAAAAAACCTGTTTGCTGCTTTGGGATGTAAAGAAGGGCTAGCCCTTCTTTTGAAATCCGCAGGGGTGGCTTTGCCGCCTCGAAGAGCGGGATTTATCCCGCTACCTTGCAGCTTTTACGACCGTGAGGCGAATGCCGAACAGTAAAAGCTGGAAAGCG
>CAZUTB010000190.1:0-4744 GCA_964622905.1 uncultured Oscillospiraceae bacterium
CTTCCCTCGCTGCGCTTCCCTCGCTGCGCTTCCCTCGCTGCGCTTCCCTCACTGCTTTTCCCTGCTTCTGACTTCATGCTTTTCCTGCTTGCATACGTCATAGCTTTGCCGTTACAGCGCTCAAATTTCGTATATCACGATTTAGTAAAACGTAATTAAGTAAAACGTAAAATAGTAAAACATGATTAAGCTATTGACTGCTGCAAAATAGTGCAGTATGATTAAGTAAATCGTAATATACGAAACTACAAGGAGGCAGCCTATGTTCATAGGAAGAAAAAACGAGCTTAACACGCTGAATAAGCTGTATCGCTCCGAGCGGTTTGAATTTGCTGTTATCTACGGTCGCCGCCGCGTAGGCAAGACCGCATTGATAAACGAGTTTGTAAAGGATAAGGATACTATCTTTTTTACAGGCGTTGAAACCAACGCGAAGCAAAACCTTGAAAATCTCTCAAGAAGCATTATGGAGTACAGCAGCGGAATTGCTGCCGATTCCTCTTTTGCCTCGTTTCAATCGGCGCTTGAATATGCCTTTAAGCTGGCAAAAAACAAAAGAATCGTGCTGGTTATTGACGAATATCCCTATGTTGCGCGCACGTCCAAGAGCCTCGCCTCTACATTGCAGCTTCTGATTGATAAAAATAGGGAGAGCAGCAGGCTGTTTTTGGTTCTATGCGGCTCATCCATGTCGTATATGGAGGACCATGTTCTGGCATATAAAGCGCCGCTATACGGAAGAAGAACAGCTCAGCTGAAGATAATACCGTTTGACTTTTTTGAGGCTTGCAGCTATTTCACAAGGCTCGCGGACACTGACAAGGCTTTGGCATACGGAATCGTCGGAGGAACACCGCAATACCTTATGCAGATTAACGATAGCTTATCTATTAAGGAGAACATCGAAAACACGCATCTAAATCCGGCTTCATCTATTTTTGAAGAGCCGAACAATCTGCTGAAGCAGGAGGTGCGCGAGCCGGCAATCTATAACGCTGTTGTCAGCGCAATCGCCGGCGGCGCGTCCAAGATGAGCGAAATATCGTCTAAAATTGAAGAAGATACAAGCGTTTGCTCAATTTACATTAAAAACCTAATTACGCTCGGCATCGTTAAAAAGGAAACGCCCTACGGAGAGAAGTCGAGCCGCAGAACCATTTACTCCATTGAGGATAATATGTTCCGCTTCTGGTATCGCTTTGTTCCCGAAAATGCCTCCGTTATTTCTCGCGGTGCGGCAGACCTTGCATACAGCCGCATTGCGCCCGAGCTTTCCTCCTATATGTGCGGCGTTTTTGAGGAGATTTGCAGGCAATATTTGTGGCGGCTGCTCCTCAAGGGCGAGTGCGCGGTGAATTTCAGAGATATCGGTCGCTGGTGGGGCGCAAATCCCAAGACAAGGGTTCAGGAAGAAATAGACATTATGGGTACTGACAAAGACTCCGCGCTGTTCGGAGAATGCAAGTGGACAAACGAAAGGGTGGAGCGCCGCGTGCTTGATACCCTCGCGGAGCGCAGCGATATGTTCAGCTATAAAGAAAAGCATTTTTATCTGTTTGCGAAAACCGGCTTTACCGACGCCTGTGTCCAAAGAGCCGCCGAGCTGGGCAATGTGTCGCTTGTCACATACGAGGATATGCTGAGGGTGTGAAGCGGTAAACAAAGACAGGCACGGAGCGTATTGCCCGTGCCTGTCTTTGTTTGCCCTTATTGCGGTATCTGCCGCCGAATTATCGAATAAACGTATACAGCCTTTAATATCTTTCGGCTATGCATTTGCCTTCAATTCCGACTGTAAAAGCATAATGCGGGCTGCTATCCCTTAATCTATGCTCACAATCATTCTTCCGCAGGTTTCGCACTCGACAATCTTTCCGCTTGCCTTAATCTCCTTGAGCACCGCCTGAGGAAGGTTCATATTGCAGCCGCCGCAGCGGTCACCGTTGAGCTTCGCCATCGGCGGAACAACGTGTTTTTTGACCTGCTGATACTCGCTGAGGTATTCCTGATTGATTCCGGCGGCTTTCTTTGCGATGTCCGCCTTCATAACCTCAAGCTTCGTGGTTGCTTCCTTATACTCAACGTCGTAGCTCTTTTTCAGCTCGTCAAACTCGGACTTCGCCTTCGCCGCGCGCTTAACAACCTCGCGCTGCTGGCTGTCCCTGACGGTCGCGTCCTTCTTGAGCTTGCGCATCTCGTTTTCATACTGGGTAATCAAATCCATCAGCTTGCGGGCTTCCTTGAGATATTTCTGCGTCTGCTCGATATCCTCGGCAGGGGCTTCGCTCATGCGCGCTTCAAGCTGCTCGGAGAGCTGGCTGAGGCGCTTGAACTCGTCCATAATGGCTTCCTTCCTGTCCGCCATTACCGCAACGTCGGCTTCAATTTTCTTCATCGACTTCTGCTGATCCATAATGAAATTGCGGTCTTTTTCCAGCTTCTGACGCAATTCGGACGAACGGAACTCGCTCTTAAAGCGCTCCGCCGCCATATCCGCCTGCTGATAATCCCACAACATACGCAGCTGCTCCATCTCGGTCGGCCTCCTTAAACTGGCGCTTAGCTCGCCCGCGGTCAAATACGCCTGCTTCACAAACACACCGCAATGCTATACGCCCAAATTGCATTATACAGTATCGAATTTGTTTTGTAAAGGCAGGGTAAGGAAGCGAAGCTTCGCTTCGCTTTCGGCGCAAGTGCGCAGAGCTTGCTTGCGCCGGTTTTCAGCATTTTCTTGTTCAGCCTAAAGGCTTCACGGGCAGAAAATGCTGCAAGGAAGCGGTATAGATACCGCTCCTCGGGGCGGCAAAGCCACCCCTGTGGATTACAATTAAGGGGTTCCCCCTTAATAATCCTCCTTAAATTGGTGACATTTATGCTATTACTATGATTCACGGTTGCTCTGTCACCCGTAGGGGGAAAACTGTGTTTTCCCGCCCTGTTTCGCGTAAATTCATGTATGGGGTACGGCGGGCGAACGCTGCTCTTCCTTACACATATTATGGTATTTGATGCTCTTGGAAACACAGAATACGGTGGGTTTTCAGCGCACATAAAAACAGCGCCCCGATACTTGCGTATCGGAGCGCCGGTTTGCGCTGCTGACGCCGCGAGAGGCGGCTTTTCAACAAGCAGAAATTACTCTACGATATTGAGCTTCAGATTGCTGTACTCGGTAGGCATTACGGTGTAATCGCTCTCGACTACGAGAGTGCCCGCCTTCACAGCCTCGAATACGGTGTTGTACTCGTCAACGGTGAAGTTCTTAAGTCCCCAAGTAGCGGTGGGCAGTCCGACAGCGCCATCGTTAACGCCGAGGTTAGCGGTGGTTGCGCCGATTTCGTCCCACGTTCCGGCATAGAAGTGCGTGATAGCCCACTGTGCGGCTTCGCCGATGCCCTTCATAGCGGAGGTGATAACGGTTTCGGAATCAAAGGACTGGTCGGTGTCAACGCCGATTACGAAGGTGTCGTTCTCGGCGGCGGCAGCGGTGATGGAAGCGAACATGGAGCCGCCGCAGGCGAAGATAGCCTCGGTGCCGTTCTCATACCAGCCGTTAGCCATGGTCTGGAGTTCGGGGGAAGAGGAATAGCTTGCGCCGTAGAGCCAAGAATAGTTGACTTCTACTTCTACGCCCAGCTCGGCAGCGGCAGCGTTAGCGCCCTGCACGAAGCCGTAGCCGTAACGGCAGCAAGCGGGATTGGTTCCGCCGCCGCCGCCGCAGAAGCCAAGCTTGCGGAGGCCTTCCTTAACAACGGCGTAGCCGGCGAAGTAGCCGCACTGCTCCTCGTGGAAAGCGATTGCGCAGACGTTGGGAAGAGCGTTGCCATCGGCATCGGTAAGCGTCCAGCCGTCGATGAATACGAACTTGCAGTCCGGATAATCAATGGCAGCCTTGGTAAGAGAAGACGCCTGCAGGAAGCCGGCGGCAACTACAACCTTAGCTCCGCCGTCGGCGGCAGCCTTCATTGCGTCATAGCGGTCATCGTCAGTCGCCTGATCGCCGTTGGCGGGCTGATAATACTTGTAGCTGAGGCTGTTGGCGGCGGCGTAAGCCTTAACGCCGTTCCAAGTGCCCTGGTTGAAGGACTTGTCCTTCAGCTGTCCGACGTCGGTTACGAACGCAAGCTCGTACTTACCGTCGGCAGAGGTCATGTTGTCCTCGACATCGTCGGGATTGACGGTTTCCGCAAAAACGCAGGACGCGCTCAGCAGAAGGGTCATCGCCAGAAGAATTGCCAAAAACTTCTTCATGTATTTTCCTCCTTATAATTTGACTCTCATTTCGAGAGTACCTGACTTTGCATCGCCGTTATTATAGCATACGGCGCGGCTTTATTCAAGCGGTGAGAGGGAAAGCAAGCGCACAGACTTGAAAAGATATGCCGAGAGCAAATTCGCTTTGACCGATTGCAGCGAAAGGCAGAGGCACGAATTGCGATTACCCTGCCGCTCCCGTAGGCGCGCCGATGAACGCGCCTGCCGCAGCCATAACATACCCATGAATAGTTTTACGCAGGGCAGGATGGGAAACACAGTTTTCCCCTGCGGGTGACGGGGGCGTATTTTGATGATTTTTCAGCGCAATAAGCATAGCGCTTTTCGCGAAAGGTGCGGGCGGATATGGAATCCGCCCCTACCCATATTATGGTGTCAACGCTCACGGAAGCACCGCAGTCCGTGTATTTTTATTGACACTTCCTTGGCAGGAAGTAAAGAAGGGAGCATCCTTTCTTTTGAAATC
>CAZUTB010000191.1:0-4731 GCA_964622905.1 uncultured Oscillospiraceae bacterium
GCTTCGGCTGCGGCTTCCACGAAAAGCGCCGAAGCAGCAAATAATTCTTCATAGCAAATGTTACAATATTATTAAATTTTTCGGCGCGGCAGGGTAACGTCATACCGACGGCAGGGCTGTGTATCGGCTAACAGCAGGGCTATGGCAGGGACCTTAATATACAATTATCTCGCATATGAGAGAACAATAATATGCGGCGGAAACATCATCCGATGTAACGAGTGATGAAAGAATGAATGGAGGAAAACAAACCATGAAGAAACTTGTGGCATTACTCCTTAGCGCGCTGCTGCTTGCGTCGCTTGCAAGTACAGCCTATGCGGTGCCGGATCGCATGACTTCCTATATGCTGCAGACAATTCTTACCGATAACGAATTCAGCTTTACCATTGGCGAGGATACAGAAGCCGGAGCTGCGGTTCGACAAAGCATCTATGACGCCGTCGATAACAACCGGCTAGCGCCGATAGAATGGTGGACGCTGGATCGCTTCGGCGCACCTGTCAAGAGCGCTGCGCAGGTGCTGACCGAGGGCAGCGTGGAGACCATGACGCTGTGTTCCTTCGTGTCCGTTGATGTGTCCGGCTATGATGAGAAATTTTCCGACGAGCAGGCGGTGTTCCACTTCACCAACGCTTATCCGGCGGAATTGAAATTTGTTGCTGTTGCGGGCGCGCTGAAGGACGGAATGGCTGAGCGCCTTGCCAACGGCGAGGCGATTGACCCCACCGAGCTTTACGACTGGCAGGCGCTGCGCGCGGAACCCGTAGATCCCGATGCGGGCATCGACACGGATGACGGCATTTGCGTGTATTTCACCCAAGACGCGCTGACGATGGTGAACGATAAGGACGCCGTTGTCGCCCTGCTTTGCGAAGTCAAATCCGGAACCTATACGGAAGAAATCATTGAAACTCCCGGAACGCCCAGCAAGACGGTGGACGATGTTACAACGATAAAAATATATGATGACAACGGCATTGAGAATCTCATCGTAAACGTTGTTGACCGTCAGAATGCAGACGTCCAGAAGGAATATGACAATGTTTACCGCCATGTAGTGACGGAAAGCAAAAATGTGATTGATTATTTCTGCGAGGATGTACGCGCTGAAATTCAGGAGCTGCTGCCGGACGTCAGCCCCGATACGCTGGTTATGAATGATTTCATCGGCGTCATCGTACACAATTATACTTATGCGCATGGCGAGATTCTTGTTGACGCCGCGTTTCCGACGGTTTATGCCGACGGAGAGAAGGTAATTGCGCTTGCGGGCGTTTTCAAGGATGACGATTCTGTTATCTGGACGCCGCTTAAGGCGCAGGTTGCGAACGGAGCGGTGCGCATAACGCTCACGCAGAATATTGCTACGCGTTTTGAAAACGCAACCGGCGTGCTGATGATTCTGCGCGCGCCGATGAATTAAGACCGCTTCCATGCATTGTCCCGCAGTATTTCATGACTGCGGGACAATGCATAAAATGAGAACTCTGCCCTGCCCGCCTTTGTTTGGCGGTTCCTTGCAACAACCCGACGGAATAACCGCACGCTGAGAATTCAGCGGCGGAGAAACCCGAGGGAAATAGCAGGCTCTGAAACGCCGAATATGGACGCGGAGGGCGAAGCTATGCGAAAAGCGCGGCGATTGCAGATAAATGGGCATCTTACTGCCGGCTGTATTGATTTAGGGGAGAACACGATAATGAAGGCAGCAATTGTAAATCGCACGAATTTGAAAAACTATGGCTCTGTCCTGCAGGTTTATGCGCTCGCTGAGGCAGTTAAGTCGCTTGGGTACGAGCCGTGCGTCGTTTGGGAGAGCGGAAACCTTTCAAAGCATTTCGATTTCAGGCTGTCAAAAGTGCTAAGAACAGCCGTTAAAGCGCTGGCGCATCCGCAGCTTTTGCGCAGCATACTAAGAACTATCTGTGAAGTAAAAGAAAAAGGCGCTCCGGACGCAGAAGCGGCGGATTGCTTCGACCGATTTGTCCGCAAATACATCCCCCAA
The DNA here is from genome assembly GCA_964622905.1 of uncultured Oscillospiraceae bacterium. Taxonomy (GTDB): domain Bacteria; phylum Bacillota; class Clostridia; order Christensenellales; family Aristaeellaceae; genus STF2-37. Next base: position 2,009 of record CAZUTB010000191.1, read on the forward strand.
ACGCTGTATACGCACGGCGCGCTGGCGCGGATCGCAAAAGGCAATCTGTACGGCAAGTTTATCTGCGGAAGCGACCAGGTTTGGTGTTCCACCGGAGCGTTTGTCGATCCGCTGATGTATCTGCAATTTGCGCCTGAGGATAAGCGAATCGCTTATGCGCCCAGCATTGGGCGCGACTATATTCCTTCATATAACCGACGGGAAATGAGAAAATACATATCCGGTATTCCGTTTGTTTCCGTCCGTGAAAAGGACGGGCAGCGGCTGATTAATGAATTAACGGGGCGGAAGGTTCCGGTATTATTGGACCCAACGCTCCTGCTTGACAAAGAAGCATGGCGAAAAATAGGAAACCCGAAGGCGGTACCCGAACAAAAGTACATACTGTGCTATTTTCTGGATACTCCGACGGAGGCGGTGCAGCGCGAAATTATCCGCTGCGCAAAAGCGCAAGGGTGCTTGATAGTAGCGTTGGGGCGCGCGCTGCCTTATATTCCGAGTGAAATGCTTTTATCTGCGATAACGGCAGGACCAAGCGAGTTTCTCAGCCTTGAAGAGAGCGCCTGCTGCGTAATAACGGATTCATACCATGGTATGCTGTTTGCAATCAATTTTGAACGTGATTTCTGGTCTGTCGAACGGAATTACAGGCAGTTTGATCAGTCATCCAGGCAGAAGAGCATTCTTGAAGAATTGGAGCTGACGGAGCGCTATCAGGCGCGCCGATATGCCTTTATCAATAAAAGGATTGATTATCAGCGCGTCCGCTGCCTGCTGGAGAAGAAGAAAAAGGAAGCTATGGCATTTCTGGATAAAGCGCTGAGTTCGGAGGCGAATAAGAATGAGCAGCCCCAAAATTGAGCTATTAATGTCCGCAATGCACCAAACCGATTTCAGCCTTGCGTATTCGCACATCGTCACGCGCGGCCTTTCCCAAATTCACCCGCATCCGGACGCGCGCGGCAATAAGAGCAGCGGCTGGGGATTTGAGCTTACTATAAAATGGCCGAATACAAGCCCAAACCTGTCGCAGGCATTCCATATCCTGGATAAGCTGGCTGAGTGCGTAGATGTGAAAAAAGACGGCTGGACGCTGCTTTTCCCTCCTTCACATAAGATTGAGGATGTTCCCAAGGAGCTTCGCGGCACATTCGGCAATATGTTTTTGGTTATACCGGATACCGAGATTCCGAGCATAGATACCATCCACGGCGAAGTGCAGTTTCGTCAGATTGTCAATGTATCGGCGAAAGGGAATGCGTATCTCGCAAGCCGGCAAAACTCAATTACGCATATTCTGCATTGGCTGGCGCAGGAGGATGCCAATTTCCCTTTTTACTCAGCGTCATAAAGGTTTCTGCAAAATTGCTGTATTGCTGCGGTCAGGCGCGCAGGCGTGCGTAAGTAAATGATGCCGGAGCGCGCGGCGCATGAATTCATAACATAAACCATGATGTAAAAGAAAGCTCCTGTCCTTTGGGGGCTTTTGCCATAGTCCCGAGCGGTTCAAGTGCCGCTTGCCGTATTGAATCCGCAAACCTTTGCTTGTCAAAGGCTTGCGGATTTTTCGCTTTACATCGGGGCTTTGCGGAGGGCTATGCTCTGACGGCTTAATTCTGCTTCAGCCCCTTTATTGCTGATTTGGCGGATGTATTATAATGACGCTTTATTGAACCGCAGGCGGCTTGGCGCGAAGGAGTATTGTGCGCTTAATCAAAACAGAATACCGCAATGACGGATAAAGCGTTTGCGAAAAGCATGATATTGTGAATCCAAGAAAAGGGCATAGCGCATTTTGATATTTCAATAAAAAGTGAAAGAATAGTTGAAAAAACCTAAAAATGTGCTATATTAATAGAAAAATAATTTACCTGTCATTAATTTATCAACGGAGGCGTTCGCGATGGATATTTGGGGCGGCTTTGCTGCTCTTGAAAAGCAATCCGCGGATTAGGCAGGCAGACTTATTGCCGGAAAGATTGCGCGGCGTGCATCTATTCGGCGTCGGGCATAAGGGCTGTAAAAAACTAAGCGAGGAGAACCGAGCATGACTGACAATATTTTTACGATGCTTGACAGGATAGGAGCAAGAACGAAGGACACACTCGAAAGGTTTATGAACGACGAGGAGCTGCTTCAGAAATACATACGGAGTTTTCCCGAGGAACCCACGATGGGAAAATTACGGGCAGCCGTTGCGCAGAGGGATTTTGCCGCGGCTGAAAAGGCGGTTCACGCTTTGAAGGGCATAGCCAAAAATCTCGACTTCATTCCGCTGGCGGATGCGGCGGTTGATATGCTCACGGAGCTTCGCGACGGGAACACAGATGAGGCGCTTGAGGATTTTGACGATGTTGAGCGAGAATACAATAATTTCTGCACCGTTATCAAAAAATGGAGAGCAAACAATCGCTGAGCGCAATATATGCTTGAGGGAGCGGCTTATGAATAAAGAACACGGCAATAATTCGAGGAGCGTTTCGGCGCTGCTCGCAATTCTCATGGCGGTTACAGTATTGCTTTTCGCGGCGGTTCCTTCGCCTGCGGCTTCGTATGCGGACGCCGCAGGCGCGGAGAAAAGGACCGTTCGCGTAGCATTCCCTTCGCAGAGCGGAATGAGCGAAGTGGATGAAAGCGGAATCCTGACCGGCTATAACTATGACTATTTGCAGGAGCTTGCGGAATACGCGGGATGGAATATAGAGTATATCACCTTTGATGAT
>CAZUTB010000192.1:0-4697 GCA_964622905.1 uncultured Oscillospiraceae bacterium
GGCTGGAGGATTCCCTTCCTTGAGAGAGTCGATAAGCTGTCCCTTAAGGTTATGACCGTTGACGTAAAGACCAGCGAGGCTGTTCCCACCAACGAGTTCATAAACGTTATGGTTGACGGTGTTGCGAACGTAAAAATTTCCAGTGACCCTAACCTGCTTACCCGCGCTGCCGAGGCGCTGCTCAATATGCGCCAGCAGGAGCTGGTTGCAATGGTTACTCAGGTTCTCGAGGGCAATATGCGCGAGATTGTCGGCTCTGTCGGGCTTAAGGAAATGGTTCAGGACAGGCAGGGCGTAGCCAAGAAGATTACCGAGAACGTTGTTCCCGATATGCAGAAGCTGGGCATGGAGGTTGTAAACTTCAATATCCAGAACTTCCGCGACAACGCCGGAACCATTGAGAACATGGGTATCGACAATGTTGAGCAGATTCGCAAGAACGCTCAGATTGCCAAGGCTAACGCGCAGCGCGATATAGCGATAGCCACCTCGCTTGCGCAGCAGGAGGCTAACGTTGTCAAGGTTGACGCCGAAAAGAAGATGGCTGAGCAGGACGCTGCGCTGAGCGTTCAGCAGGCTGAAATGAAGGTAAAGGCGGACACGAAGCGCGCCGCCGCCGACGCTGCTTACTCCATTCAGCAGGAAAGCCAGCGCAAGACCATTGAAATTGCCAAGGCGGACGCGGACATTGCTCAGCGCGAAAAGCAAGCCGAAATGGCTCAGAAGGAAATTGCCATCAAGGAGCGCAAGCTCGAGGCTGAAATTATGAAGGCTGCCGACGCGGCTAAGTATCAGGCGGAGCGTCAGGCTGAGGCGGAGCTTATCCGCCGTCAGCGCGAGGCGGAAGCCGAGAAGTATGACCAGATGCAGGCTGCCGAGGCGCGCAAGGCTAAGGCGGACGCAGATAAGTATGAGGCTGAGCGCATGGCTGAGGCAAGGAAGGCTGAGGCTGACGCTGCCCGCTACTCTATGGAGCAGGAGGCTGAGGGTATCAGAGCCAAGGGTCTTGCCGAGGCTGAGGCTATTGAGAAGAAGGCGGAAGCGCAGCGCAAAATGGGCGAAGCGTCCGTTCTGGAAATGTACCTTACCGCTCTGCCCGAGGTTGTCAAGAATGCCGCCGCGCCTCTTGCGCAGACCGACAAGATTGTTATGTACGGCGACGGCAACGCCACAAAGCTTGTGAAGGATGTTATGAACTCCTCCGGTCAGATTATTGACGGACTCAAGGAAAGCACGGGCATTGACATCACCAGCCTTATCGCTGGCTTTGCCGGCGGCTCGATGGCTTCCGTCAAGAACGCTGCTCCCGTTATCCCCGCGCCTGACGCAAGCAAGGAAAACGCTAAGGGCGAAAGCGCTGACGCGTAATGGGGGAAACTTAACACAGGGATGAGACAACGCATAATACAGTAAGTATAAATGCGTAACTCGGAAAGCAATAGAAGCTAGGCAGAATAAAGAGGCGGCGCAGAGCAATCTGCGCCGCTTTCCTGTTAATAATAATCCTTATTTACCACTTATCCTTATGAATCCTCGTTCCAACTTCAATCTCCTTCTGCTTAATCGGCGCAGCGCCGTCCTTCGGCTTGCCTATTCCGATAAAGCAGGGCATGAAGTAATCCTCGGGGAAGCCAAGGGTCTGCCGTGCGTGCTTGTCCTCGTCGCCCAAGGGTATTCTCATGCTGCACCCAAGCCCCTCTGCGGTCGCGGCAAGGAAGAGGTTTTCAATGCTGCACCATATTGAGGCGAAGCCGTTGAGAGCGGATTGATTTTCGGGGCGGAGTATGTTTGTTTTCTGCTTGAGCAATGGGATAATAAGCACGGAAGCGTCCGCAAGCATACGGTACTGCTTCGGAACGGCGCTTCGGTAGCATTCCTGCTGCTCCGGGTCGTTAAGGCTCCAGTCCGCAATAAGCCTGTTCATGTCCTCCTCGGAAATGCTCTTCGGTATTGCGCTAAGGAGCTTCAATACCGTGCCCTTGTCCCTTACTGCAATATAGTGCCAGTCGCGCATATGGTCGTTTGTCGGCGCTTTCATCGCCGCCATAATAATCCTCTCTATGGCTTCGTCCGCAACATCGTCTGCGGAAAAAGCCCGCACGGTTCTTCTTCTTTCTATCGCCTCGTAAAGCTCCATTTTGCTTCCTCCGTGTTCGTTTCTGCGCGCTCTGCCGCTTGCAGAGGCTTACGCTTCCTCTCTCAGGCAATCCCTCGCGCGCTTGAGATTCTGCCCTTTTTCGTCCTCTGGGCAGCAGCAGAGGCGCGAGGCGGCGATTATCGGCGTCCAGCGCGCTATCTCGCTCTCCGGCTCGCCGTAGCCGCGCAGGTATCCAAGGCGGCACGCCTCCCGCGTTTCGTCAAGCCATTTTTTCATTTCCTCGTTGTCGTCCGCGTCTGCGGGATAGGCGCTGTTCTGCATTGTCAGCATCGTCCTTGCCGCGTCCGCATACGGATTTCCCGCGCAGGCGCTCGCCCAGTCGATAATTTTCAGCCCGTTTTCCGTCAGAATCACGTTGTCGCTGTGGTAGTCCATATGCACAAGCCTGTCGCCGCGCGGCATCATTTCAAGGCGGCGTATAAGCTCCGCCTTCTCGCTCTCGTCAAGCTCATCCGCGTGGTTTATCTGCCATTTCAGGCTGTCGTTCATGTCGCTTAGCCCGCTTGCGGAAACTTTATGGTACTCTCTTTGCAGCGTTCCAAGCATTTCGCCGTAGTCAAGCCTTGGATTGAAATTCTCAAGCGCCTCGTGCAGCAGCGTTTTGCCCCTGAGCCTCTCCATTATAATCGCGTACCTGCCGTCAATTTTCTCAAGCCCCAAGAATTTTGGCGAGGGGACTCCGCTGCTCATTACCAGCTTCATCCTTTTTGCTTCTTCGTTTGCCGTCCATTCCGAGCAGTCCGGATAAAATAGCTTTATGCAAACCGTGTCGCTCTTTGCGTAAACCTCCGCCTGCCGCCCAATGCCTATCAGTTTAAGCCCTTCAACGTTCATTTTTCAGCCCTCATTATTCTTGTATTTCCGTAATCCTTTACTGTATACACCCTTTGGAATTACGCCTATTATAGCACCACAGCGGCGCTTGCCGCAATACATTTTGGGCTTCCGCCGCCCTTTATTGACAAAGCGCAGGGCGTTGTATACAATGAAGGAACAATGAAATATGTCTGTGCGAACGGAGGGAAAACAGTGGATAAGCTTACGCTTGGTATAATTATCGCCGCCGTGCTTGTTGTTGCTAATTTAATCTGCTTTTTACTGATGTATTCGGATAAAAAGCGCGCAAGGGCGAAGGCTCGCCGAATCCCCGAAAGGGCGCTCTTTGTTTCCTGCGCCTGCTTTGGCGCTCTTGGCGGAGTGATTGCGATGGAGAACCTTAGGCATAAGACGAAGCACTGGAATTTCCGCGTTTTCTTTCCCGTTATGCTCGGCATTCAGTTCCTTATTGTGGTTGTCGCCGCGTACTTTTTGTTTCTCAGATAAATTTATTGTTTGGATGTGAGCTGAAATGAGGCTTGGCGGTCTTGAGGCGGGCGGAACTAAAATGGTGCTTTCCGTCGGCGATGAAAACGGGAATATTGTTAAGCGCCTTCGGCTGGATACCCTTTCACCCTCGGAAACCGTTCCGCCCATGCTCGATTTCTTTAGGGAAAACGAGGTGGAAGCGCTCGGAATAGGCTCCTTTGGACCTCTCGATTTGGACAAAAAAAGCAAAACCTACGGAAGCATAACCGCAACGCCGAAGCTTCCGTGGCGGGATTATCCGCTGCTTTCGGTTATGCGGGACGCTGTAAAGGTTCCCGCGCTCATTGATACGGATGTCAACGCCGCGGCGCTGGGCGAGGCAATGCTTGGCGCGGCGAAGGGGCTTTCAAGCTGCGCCTATGTTACCATCGGCACGGGAATCGGCGGCGGAATTTTTGTGGAGGGAAAGCTGCTTCACGGGCTTATGCACCCCGAGCTTGGGCATATTCCGCTTCGCCCGCGCGAAATCGACCCGCTTCCCTGCGGAGTCTGCCCCTATCACAAGGGCTGCCTTGAGGGGCTTGCCTCGGGACCCTCTATTGAAAAGCGCTGGGGAGTAAAGCCCGCCGAGCTTCCGGAAAACCACCCCGCGTGGGAGCTTGAGGCGGAGTATCTTGCGGATATGGCGGCGTCGATAGTGCTTATGCTCTCGCCCGAAAAGATAATCCTGGGCGGCGGGATAATGCACGTAAAGGGGCTTATCGAGAAGGTAAGAGCAAAGACAATAGCGGCTCTCGGCGGCTATGTGAGGCGGCGGGAGATACTTGAAGGAATTGACGATTATATCGTCCTTCCCGCGCTTGGGGATAATGCCGGAGCCGTCGGAGCGCTGCTGCTCGCGGCTCAGGCGAAAAATGAAAGCGAGGAATACAAATGACAATGCTGTATCAGTATCTCCTTCCCTTAATGGCTGTGCTTGCGCTTATGTTCGGCGGCGCGGCGCAGAATAACGGCTATACAGAGCCTGCTGTCATTGTAGAAATGACGGAAGCCCCCGTTGTTACCGAGGAAATCGCCCCGACAGAGACCGAGAAGCCGCAGGAAATGAGCGAGGCGGACAAGCTGGTTATGGAGGCGGATGAAAGCTACGACCGCGGAAATTACACCCCCGCTTACAATCAGTATTTTGCCGCGTCGCGCCTTGGGAGCGGAACGGCGTGCTACCGCCTCGGCA
>CAZUTB010000193.1:0-4686 GCA_964622905.1 uncultured Oscillospiraceae bacterium
GGCAGTCGGATTTTCATTTGCAGCCCTTTTCGCTGGACGGGCTTGGGGAAGCTACGGACGGCTATATGCATATTTTTCCGCACAGGGTTCGCGGCGAGGGGCATTTCCTTGCGCTGCTTATAAAGGACGGAAGCGGTGGAGAAGCCGCGCCTACTGCCCGCTATAAGCTGCCGGACAAGGAAAGCGAGAGGCTCTACCGCGCGTTCTGGCAGGATAATTTCACCTCTCACCCGCCAAAGGCGTACTGCATTGGCAAAACACTCTTTGCCTGTCCCGAGGAAATGCCCGCGCTTGACGGGCTTCATGTTCTGCGGCTTGGGCTTACTCTCGGCGAGGTTAAAACGGGGCGCTTCGAGCCGTCCCATTCGCTTGCGCTCTCCGGCTTGGCAGCGTTTGCGCGGCGCAAATATGAGGTCACGCTCCCTACGGCAATAGCCTGCCAGCGCGGCGAGGGCTTTTTTGCGGAGAATACCGAAAACGGCTGGACGCTGCTCACCCTGAGCGGGCTGCCGCTTATGCTTGCCAAGTGCGTTGACGGTCAGATGAAGAACCATTACCCCAAGGGGCTACGCATAAGCAATCGCGGACGGGACGAATGGGAAAACGACACCGGCGCATGACTTGAAAATTCTCTGCTACCACCAATGCGCGGCGTTCCGGCAGCCGGAGATTCGCTCGTTATGCTGCTTGTGAGGGAAGCTTAATGCTGTGATAGGTCGATATCTCAGAAGCGCCTGCCGCAGGTGTCTGCATACGCTCAGACTGAATAACAAAACCCACCGAAGCGATCTCTCGCTTCGGCGGGTAATATGCTGCTCGGCTTTGCTTTTTCGGCTCAGCTTCGTCAATTTTCCTTTACCCTTGCCGCTTCTTATTACTCCGCGGGGGTTTCGGCAACAACGGGGGTTTCTTCTGCGGCGTCGGCGGCGAATTCGTCAACGGCGGGCAGCTCCTCGCTTACGTTCATCGCTTCGTCCTCAAGGACTTCCTTGATGCTCAGGCTGATGCGCTGCGCGGCGGGGTCTACATTGAGAACCTTTACGCGGACTACATCGCCGACCTTCACGGCGTCCTCAACCTTCGCAATGCGGCTCAGGCTGCACTGGGAGATGTGGACAAGCCCGTCAAGACCGCGCTCAAGCTCGACAAACGCTCCGAAGGTGGTAATGCGGACAACCTTGCCCTCGATGACGCTTCCGACGGGATACTTCTCGGCGGCGGTGTCCCAAGGCTTAGGCTGGAGCTGCTTGAGTCCGAGCTGAATGCGCTCGCGCTCACGGTCAAGGCTCAGAACCTTAACCTCAACCTCCTGGTTGGGGGAAACAACATCGGAGGGATGCTTTACCTGTCCCCAGGAGAGGTCACGGATATGGATAAGTCCGTCTACTCCGCCAAGGTCTACGAACGCGCCGAAATCGGTGAGGCGGCGAACGATGCCCTTAACGGTTTCGCCCTCGGTAAGAGTGCTCCAGACGGCGTCCTTCTTCTGCGCGGCTTCGGCGCTCAGGACTGCCTTGCGGCTTGCCACTACGCGCTTCTTTGCCTTGTCAACCTCGATAATCTTCAGCTTCATCGGCTGCCCGACGAATTCGGAAATCTTCTCCACGAAGCGGGAGGAGAGCTGAGAAGCGGGAACGAATGCGCGAACTCCGCCGAGGTCGCAGAGCAGTCCGCCCTTAACGGCTTCCTTGCCGGTAGCCTCTACGCTTTCGCCTGCCTCGTACTTCGCCATCAGAGCGTCCCACGCCTTCTGGTTCACAAGGTTGCGCTGGCTGACCACAACGTTTCCGTCACCGTCGTTTACCTTGACGACCTCTACCTCGATTTCATCGTCAAGCTTGACGTCCTGCTGCGACATATCGGAGCGCTTCATCAGGCCGTCAGCCTTATAGCCGATATTGACGCAAATTTCGTCATCGGTGATTTGAACGACCTTGCCAGTGACGGTTTGCCCCGGTCTGATTTTAACCAGCGTTTTCTCCATGTCTGCCAGGAAGCTGGCGTCCCCTTCTGCAACCGTGCCTTGGCTGAGTTGTTCCTTGTCGATCATGCTTGTTACAACCTCCTTAAGTGACCAATCCGGCGTTGAAGCACCGGCGGCTATCCCAATTTGATGGGTCTTATTATCTGCAAAGCCCGACGGGATTTCCGCGGCGCTTTCGACCAGTATTGTTTGCCCGCAGTAGCGCAGGCAGGTATCCCTTAGCTTTCGCGAGTTTGAGGAATTTTTCCCTCCGACGATAATCATTCTGTCCGAGCGCTTTGCAAGCGCCTCGGCCTCCTTCTGCCGCTGGGCAGTGGAGATGCAGATGGTGTCCCGCTCCGAAAGCTTCCCGACCTTTTTCCTGAGCACCGAAATTACTTCCTCGTAGATTTCGGGTCTGAACGTGGTCTGCACAACCGCGGCTGCCTCGGGAAGCTGCGGCAGAGCCTCGGCTTCCTCCCTGCTTCCCGCGTAGTAAACCTCGCCAAGGCACCAGCCTGCGATTCCGCGAACCTCGGGATGCTCGCGCTCGCCGATGATGATGACGGGCTTTCCGCCCTCGCTCTGCTCCCGTACTATCTTATGCACGTTGCGAACGAATGGGCAGGTGCAGTCCACAACCTCTCCGGCGTTTTCATAGAGCAGCTTTTCGGTTGCCTCCGTTACTCCATGCGAACGGATGATAACCCGCTTGCCCCTGATTTCGCCGATATCCTCCATTTTCCTGATTCCGAGCTTTTCAAGGCGCTCTATTACGGCGGGGTTATGAATAAGCTCACCCCATGTGACGGTTTTATCGTCGCCGTGAGCGAAGGACAGAGCCGTTTCAACCGCCTTGCGAACGCCGACGCAAAAGCCCGCGTATTCAGCGACTGTTACCGGCATTTTCTGTCCCCTTTCCCTATTGCGCCTGCCTAAGCCATATGGCGTTTTACCGCTTCCGACCATTAGCTTTATGCCATAGGTTTCTGCACACCGCATAAGCCCCTGACAACCGCCTAGGAAGGTGGATTAGTGATTTGTTCGCCGAAGCCTTCAATTTTCCTGCTATATTTCTAGCTTTTTTATGAATTTATCGTGAGTTTTCGCAGAAAAAATCAATAAACACGCGTCTTTGCGCGCAGCGGCGCTAAAAACCACGGCTTGGCGGCGCTTAAATCTTCTTTTCAGCCCTTTCCTTCTCCAGCAGCGCCTTCATTTCGACGTATTTCGCGCGAAGGCGCTCCATGAATTCCTCGGCTGCCTCGTTGCTTATCCCGCCGCTCACAAGGTCGTCATACTCAAGCGGAGTGCCGACGTAAACATAGTTGTGCGTAAACCAGCGGTACTTTTTTTCGATAAAAACGGGTATCACCGGCGCTTTGCTCCGAAGGGCAATCATAGCCGTTCCGCTCTCCGCCTCCTGCATCATTCCCTTTGAGTGGCGCGTTCCCTCGGGGAAGATTCCAAGCACACGCCCGTCCCTCAGCGCGGAAATGCAGGCGCGCATCGAGGTCATGTCCGTCTGATGGCGCTTTACGGGAATGCAGAAAACGCCGCGCAGGAATCTGCCCACGATTGGGTTCTTGAAAAGCTCCTCCTTGCCGAGAAAGCGGATGTTGTAGCGGCATTTTCCGCCCAAGAGGAACGGGTCAGCCATGCTTAGATGGTTTGCCACTATAATCGCGGGCTGAGCGGCGCTGAGCCTTTCGCCGTGCATAAGCGTAGCCCTTGCGCATATATTGCAGGTCAGGAACGCGGCAGTGCGCATTAAAACATATCGCCAATTCCTCTCGCGCGGTATCAGCGTTTCAATCTTCTTTGCGCATATGTCCGCAATCGTCGTCACGGATTCATCAAAGGTCATGTCCGAAGAATCGACCAAAATTGCGTCCTGAGCGCGGCGAAGCGGCGAAACCTCGCGCTCCGTGTCCTGCTTGTCCCGCTTTTTAAGGTCCTCAAGCACTTTTTCGTAGGAATCCGTAATTCCTTTCTGCTTGAATTCCTCATAGCGCCTTCTGGCGCGTACCTCCGGAGCAGCGGTTATGAAAATCTTCACATCGGCGTCGGGAAGCACGACCGTGCCAATGTCCCGCCCGTCAAGCAGAAGGCTTTGCCCCTTTGCCATCTCGCGCTGGAGGGCTACAAGGCGCTCGCGCACTCCCGCGTAAGCCGAGGCTTTGCTTGCGCACATCCCAACCTCGGGCGTTCTGATAAGCGAGTTAACGTCCTCGCCGCTCAGCCTGTTGACCTGCTTCCCGTTTTCGTAGGCAACGGTTAGCTTGCAGTTCGGAAGCTCCGCAAGCACCGCCTTTTCGTCCTCTACACTCACATTATTCCGAATAAGATGCAGCGCAAAACAGCGGTACATAGCGCCCGTATCGAGGTGGAGTATATTAAGGCGCTTCGCGACCGCCTCCGAAATAGTGCTTTTGCCCGCGCCGACCGGTCCATCCATTGCAATGGTGTAAATCGGGCGAATCTCCTGCTTTTGCTTTTTCTTCATAGCCTGCCTCCGGCGCTGAGCGCAATTATCGTTCGTCTGCTATTATACATTATCGGAAGCCGCCTTGGAATAATTTTATTGCCGAAATGCCGAAAAAAAGCGCCCTTTTCGGGACGCTTCAGCCTATTTATGAACAGGATGGTCGCTTTGGGGAAGCAATGGAGGGGCTAGCCCCTTCATTTGAAATCCGCTTTGGGTGGCTTTGCCGCCCCGAGGA